>DATJZY010000007.1 GCA_035577985.1 Candidatus Eisenbacteria bacterium | reverse complement strand
CGTGCTGCCTGATCGTCGCTCGCCGGAGGTGTCCGGGACATCGCCGACGCGCAGGCGCACCCCTTCGAAGAGCGTGCGCAGGAGCGCGATCGTCCGCCGGACGTAGTCGCGCACCGTCCACCGCTCCGGTGAGGCCGGCAGGTCGCCCGGCATTCCCGGCGCGGGCGGGAAGACGCGCGTCCACGGCATCCAGTGTCCGTCCGCCGTGCGATCGGTGACGCTCACGGTGGAAGCCGGCTCGAACGCCGCGCGCCATGCCTCGGGGTTCCCCGTGAGCTCGGTGTAGCACTCGCGAACGATGCGGAACGCGTTCTCGTACCAGCCCATCCAGACGTGCAGCCCGTGCTCCTCGATGCGTCCTGCGGGACCGCGACCCGATGCGCCCTTGCCACCGAGTCGCCAGCCTTGCTGGTAGACGGTGACCTCGAATCGTCCGCCATGGACGGGTCGCGTCAGCTCGAACGCCGCCGTCATGGCGGCGCAGCCTCCGCCGACGATGGCGACGCGCGTGGGCTGGGTCTCCGTCCGACGGCGAGGGGCGGGCATGACCTACGCCAGATCCTCGCGCACGACGCCGGGCAACCCGAGCACGAAGTCGCCGCCATAGACGCGTCCAGGGGTCTGGAATCCCGGCTCGACGTCGCCCCCGAGGACGCGCGCGACGACCGCCGACGCGGCGAGCGGCGTGAACGCATAGGCCTCCGGCGTGTGGAGGCGCGCGAGCGCGCGGCGTCCAGCACCATCGTCGGCTTCGGCGACCACGGCCATCGTGCGCGATTCCGCGCCGTCGGTGGCCCCCGGATCCTCGGGCAGCAGATCCGCGCAGGCCGCGAGCCACGCCTGTGCCGGTCCCGTCCGCATCATCCAGCCGAAGCCGCGACACGCCGCCAGGAGCCCGCGCATGACCGGCGTCCCCTCGGTGTACGTCTCGACGTTCGGGATGCCGGTCGAGTGATAGGCCGTGGTGAGATCCGCGAGGCTCACGTTGATCGACGCCCGCGGGCCGCTGCCGTAGTCGAAGGCGTGCTCGCGTGAGCCGAGCGGGACCTCGACGAGCCGGCCGTTTCGCCGCACGAGCCCGCGGTCGACTGCTTCGAGGAGCGTCTTCGCCGATCCGCGAGTCACGAAGAAGAGGTTCGTGACCGCGATCGCGACCCGGACCGCGCCGGGAAGACGTCGCGCCACGTGCACCGCGAGGCAGTCCGTCGCAACGACGTCGAAGCCTATCGCGGGCATGATCATGAGACCGCGAGCGCGTGCGTCGGCGTCGCGGGTCGCGAGCCACTCGATCGCGGGAACCTCGGCGCTGAGGTCCAAGTAGTGGGCGCCCGCGCGCAGGCAGGCGTCGAGCACGGGGGCGGCGGTGCGCGAGAACGGCCCGGCCGCGTTCACCACGACGCGTGTACCGTCGAAGGCGCGATCGAGCGCGGCGGCGTCCGAGGCGGGCGCGACGCGGTGCTCACATCCGAGCGCCTCGCCGAGACGCGCGAGCTTCTGTGCATCGCGACCGCACAGCACGGGCCGCCAACCACACTCGACGGCTCGGCGCGCCACCGATCCGCCGGAGTACCCGCTGGCGCCGTAGAGCAAGACCGAGGCAGACATGGAAGGCGGAGCGATGCTATAGCCCATCTGCGCATCATGGAGCCATCACCGAGCCGACGCGAAGCGCGATCGGGGTTTGGAAAGCGCTCGTTTGTTGCCGAGACCCGGTTCGACGGCGCCATCGTGTCGTGCTCATGGCCACGCGAGGTGGTAACGCAGGTGCTCCCCCCGGCACTCCGCCTAGACATTGTGCCGAACGGTGATCGCAACCGACATCCGATCGTCTTCATCTTCGGGGAGCACTATCGCTCTAAGGTGTTCTTCGCCTCGCTAGCGTTGCCTACCGATGTGCGATTCCGCGAGCTCGTGATCGCCGTTCCTTTTGTTCGCACGAGGCGTGGGATGGGGCCCGCGGTTTTTCTGCCCCGCGTGTTCTCGGGGGAGGCGGTTGTCACATGGAGCGGGAATGCGCACTACGGCTTCGCCAAGCGGATGGTCCCGATGGAGTGGTTTGGCAACACATTCGTGGCGACCGACGAGGACGGGGGTCTCCTGGCACATGCGACCGTGGAGCCGCTTGAGGCGTGGCGTCCGGCCGCTCGTAACGGGCGGCCAGGGCTCGTCGGTGCTGAGTCCCTTGGCCGCCTACCGATCCTCGGGCATCTTGCGGATGGTCGCTTAGTTCGGTCTGTCTTCGATTGGGGTTTCGAAGATGCGTGGTTGCGCACCGTTCGGGCAACTGTGTCCATCGACGCTACCGTGGGACAAGGGATCGTCCCTCGCCGGAGCAATTGTGCATCCGCTGGCTGCGTTGAGGTCGCAGGGATGCGTTGGCGGCTCAGCTGGCCCGACTACGCGTACTGACCTCCCTATGGGAGATCGCCGGTATTGGTTCATCGGGATCTGTCCAGCGAGGAGGAATTCGAGCACCGCTTCTGTATCGTTCAGTGGTCGGGGCAAAGTAGCTCCACCTGCTCGGGAGGCCCCCGTCGCGTTCCCGCGGCATGGCGGGCGGCTTGCAAGGTGCAGAGCATCAACGTGCCGACCCATTTCATGGCTAGCTTGATGCGATCACCGAAGGCTTGCCCCACGGTTCGCCACGTTGGTAAAGGGGGCTAATCCCGATGGCGCCTACTTGGATCCGGATGGTTTTGGCTCTATCGCTCTTCATCGGGACGATCGGTTGTCGGCCGCTAGCCCCACCCCCACCGGTCGCCGCCTGCGCGGCGCGGGTTGGCGAAGACGATTTCCGCACCGCCCTCTTCACTGTGTACCAGACAGCGCTGGCGCCCTCGCCTGGGAAACCGCAACCGATACCAGGCCTCAATGAAGCTGCGCATACAATTCGGTGCGGCGCGCCTCGGTTCGGCGAGTTCTGGCGTCGTCTCGCGTTGGCGCGTTTGGCCGCGCGTAGTACGTCCGACCGGTATATCGTGTCTGCCTCGCGCGAACTCTCGGGGCACGAGTTGGTAGACATGCTCGCCAACATTGAGAAGAGGCTCGGCGGGATGTGCGGCGTGGAGAAGCGTTTTGCCGCAGCATACGAGATTGTCGTCCCTGTCGGTTCGACGACGCAGATCGGAATGCCAAGCTGTGCGTCCACGCCACCCGTCACCACTTCGGACGCGCAAGGTTGGCTCGCGACGGCCGAGAGTTCGGTGTGGTTGCAAACGAGCCTATCCCAGGTTGCACGCAATGTGGATCCGCAGGCTTGGAGTACGGGCTGTGGACATCTAGTGTTCCATGACACTCACATCGCCAAGCACGCGAGCGGCGGGGGGTTTACCGTCGACCCAACAACATGCACTGCCAACGCCGGCACACCACACACGTTGGGCACGAAGTGGCACGATGATCTCTTCGAGCACTTCGTACCCGCGACTTACGTTCCGAGCTTCTTCAAGAACATCCTGTCGATAGATGTGTTGCAGGCCCCACCCGGCCCTGCGTACAAGATGACGTACTCCATCAACACTGGGTTGCAGTTCCAAGGTTGGGGGGTGCCTACGCCGCCCTGTGGTACGAGCGGCGTATACATCGATCAGGGCGGCATTACGGCGATCGATGCTGGCAACGGCTGGGAATACGTCGTTGCTACGAAACAGCTTGCCTTCAGCGAACATCTGCCGAACCCTCCGTTGCTGGCACAGGAAGCTGCGGTTGGTTTGCACGCGCTCCTGGACATGATGCCGTTTCTCGTCTGCTGTCCGGCGGGCTTCCCGTAGGTAGGCGACGACCGCCAAGGAGGTGAACATGGGTGCTTTCGATAATCTGCGCGAGTTCATGGACCGATTGAACTTCCTGGCGCTCAAGAACTTCTATCGCACCAAGGCTGCATTAGATGACATCGAGGCGGGTACGTTTTCGACGGCGCAAACATGGCTGAACCCTCTGCTCGTCGCGGACGACATCATTGCGCTCTGGCTGCCGACTGCGAGCACAGCCTTCGCAACTCCACAGACCATCGTGATACCGGGATCGAAGTTGATCGGGACCGCTGCGAAGTCCGTCAATCTCGGGCTAGCGGCCGGCGCGACAGCCAAGGCCACCGCCCTCCAACCGATCGGGATGCCCGTCGGTACCGCTGCAGTGAAGGCCACAGACGTCCAACCCGTGGTTGCTGCACCCAGTCTGAACGTGTCGATCAACAACCTCGGCAACTATGCCGTGGGCAACTACCGGGGCATCGTCTTTGACGGTTCCTGGAGAGGGCTCGCTCTCGTTGAGCTTCAACTCGGACCCTGAAGACACCCCGTATCCAGGCCGGATAATTCGTAGGACGCCGTGGTGAACGACGTTGTTCTAACATAGCCGGGTCTCGCGGCAACGTTGTTCAGTTCCTCGCCAGTACCCACTCCGGCAGCGCGGCGATGAACTGCCGGTCGCGCGAGGCGGGAACGCCCGCGTAGAGCGCCTCGAACTCGTGCCGTGCAGCGCCTGCGAGCGCGTGCGCGATTCCGCGCGCGTGCTCGAACGATCCGTAGGATTCCATTCGATCGCGGAGCCACGCGACCTCGGATTTCCTTCGCCGCATGCGCGGCCGAGCGAGGAAGGTCCGAATCCGGGCGCGGTCGGTGGGCGATGCCTCGCGCAGCAGGTGGATCAGCATGATCGTGCGCTTGCCCTCGGCGACGTCGCCACCGAGCTCCTTCCCGTAGCGACGCGCATCGCCGACGAGGTTCAACAGGTCGTCCTGGATCTGGAACGCGGCGCCGAGGAAGAACCCGAAGCGGATGAAGCGGTCGAGGTCGCGCTCGCTGCGCGTGCCGATGAGCGCTCCGATGCGACTCGGGTAGATCGTCGTGTACCAGCAGGTCTTCTTCAGCACCATGCCGAGGTAGTCGTTCTCGGCGAGGTCCGTCGCGTTGTCGCGCCGCCAGCCGAGCTCGATCGCCTGTCCCTCGATCGACTCGCGCGCCATGCGCTCGGCCTCCTCGAGCACGCGCATCGTCACCCGAGGCCCGAGCGCGGCGCGGTTGTCCATGAGCGCGCGCAGGCCGAGCAGCGCCAGCGCGTCTCCGACGTTCACCGCGACCGGGACGCCGTGGAGGGCGTGGAGCGTCGGTCGGCCGCGCCGCTCCTCGCTCTCGTCCTCGACGTCGTCGTGCACGAGGAAGGCGTTGTGCAGCAGCTCGAGCGCGGCGGCCGAGTGGACGGCGTCGTCGACCGTCGCGCCGAAGACGCGCGCCGTCGCAATGCAGAGGCTCGAGCGCAGCATGCGGCCCCCGCGCCGCGGGTAGTCGGCGACGAGATCGTAGAGATGCCGGTCGGGAGGACGCGGGGCCAGGTAGCGCTGGAGGACGGCACGCGTCACGCGGCCGTACTCGTCGAGCACCTGCGGGACGATTCCGGAGGTCCCCATGTCCGACCGCCGCGGCTATCACACTCGGGGCGGCACGTGAACGGTCACCTGCAGGAACGGCCGGTCGCTGGACGCACGCCGGCTGACGAACGCGTAGAGCGGCCATTCGCCGGGGAGCCCCTTCAGGCGGTGCTTGCCGCGCCGCCCGAACACGAAGCCTCCACCGGCGACGAGCTCGGTCACGGTGCGTGAGACGAGAACCTCGCCCACCGCGGCGAGATTCACGAGGCGTGCGCCGACGTGAAACACGATCCCGCCGAGGCGTGAGCCCCGCCGCTCGCACTCGCCGGAGTGCAGGCCGGCCCGGATCTCGATTCCGAGCGCGCGGCTGGTCTCGGCGATGCTCGCGGCGCAGCGAACGCCCGCCGCCGCGCTGGTGAAAGACGCGACCAGGCCGTCGCCGAGGGTACTCAGGCAGCGGCCCGCGAAGCGTTGGACCTCGCGTCGCACCATGGCCTCGTGCTCCTCCTGGAGGGCCAGCCACTCGCTGTCGCCGAGCTCGACCGCCCTGCGCGTCGAGTCGACCACGTCGACGAACAGTACCGTGATGAGAAAGCGGCGCGTGACACTCGGGCTCGGCCGCAGCGACTCCGCAGCCGGCTTCGCTCGCCCGGCGTTTGCGGTCGGTGTTGCGCTCGATGGTACCGCGGCCGTGGGCTCTGGTCCTTTTGCCACGCGCTCCAGACCTTCGATGACGAGCTCGTCCTCGGTCTCCGTCTCCATGCCGCAGAGCGGCACGCAAGTCCCATGCCGGACCCGGCGCAGCGGGGGGAGAAGGGACTGCACATCGGTGTCCGGGACGCGGTGTCCTGTGGGGACGACGCTCGTGTCCACTGTGGAAGACACCCACAGGCGAATGGTCCCCTGGCGAAGAAGGTAGGCGTTCTCGGCATGTGGCCGTTTGCGCCACCCGGGCGCGGCTGTTAGAAACGGCCCTCCCGTCATGAAGGAAGGCATTCATCCCAAGTACGAGAAGGCGGTCATCGCCTGCGCGTGTGGCAATGTCGTCGAGACGCGTTCCACGACCCCCCAGATCCACGTCGAGATCTGCTCGGCGTGTCATCCGTTCTTCACCGGCAAGCAGAAGCTCGTCGACACGGCGGGCCGCGTCGAGCGCTTCAATCGCAAGTACGGCAAGGGCGGCGCGGCCTCGGCTTGAGGTCCCTGCCGGACGCCGCCGTCCCGGCAGCATGAACGTCCAGGGGTGGAGGCCCGTCCTCTGCCCCTTTTTCGTCTGAGTCGACGGTCATGCTGGAGCGCTTGCAGGAGGTGGAACGACGGTACGAGGAGCTGGAACGCCTCGTCGCCGATCCGGCCGTCATCGCGAACCGCCGCGAGTTCGCGGCGCTCGCGCGCGAGCGCTCGCAGCTGGAGGAGGTGGTGCTTCGCTTCCGCGAGCGCCGGCAGCTCGAGCGCGACCTCGCCGAGCACCGCGAGCTGGCGCAGGACGACGACGCCGAGATGCGCGCCATGGCGAAGGCCGAGCTGCCCGGGTTGGAGACGCGCCTCGTCGCGCTCGACGAGACGCTGAAGCGGCTCCTCATCCCGAAGGACCCGAACGACGAGCGCAACACGGTGCTCGAGATCCGCGCCGGCACGGGCGGCGAGGAAGCCGCCCTGTTCGCCGCCGAGCTCTTCCGCATGTACACGCGCTACGCCGAGCGGCAGGGCTGGAAGATCGAGATCCTGTCGTCGAGCCCGACCGGTCTCGGGGGCCTCAAGGAAGTGATCGCGCTCGTGCAGGGCAAGGCGGCGTACAGCCGGCTCAAGTTCGAGGGCGGCGTGCACCGCGTGCAGCGCGTGCCCGCCACCGAGACGCAGGGGCGCATCCACACCTCGGCCGTGACCGTCGCCGTCCTGCCGGAGGCCGAGGACGTCGAGATCGATCTGCCCGACAAGGATCTCCGCATCGACGTATTCCGGTCGTCCGGCCCGGGCGGCCAGAGCGTCAACACGACCGACTCGGCGGTGCGCGTGACGCACCTCCCGAGCGGCATCGTCGTCACGTGCCAGGACGAGAAGTCGCAGCACAAGAACAAGGCGAAGGCGCTGAAGGTGCTGCGGGCGCGCCTGCTCGATCGCGCGCGCGAGGAGCAGCAGGCGAAGATCGCCGCCAACCGCAAGGCGATGGTCGGGTCGGGCGACCGCTCCGAGAAGATCCGCACCTACAACTTCCCGCAGAGCCGCGTGACCGACCACCGCGTGAACCTGACGATCCACCAGCTCGACCGCGTGCTCGACGGCGACCTCGACGCGATCGTCGATGCGCTCGCGACCAAGCAGCAGGACGAGCAGCTCGAGGCGGCCGGATGACGCCCGCCGTCCAGCAGGCGCTCGGCGAAGCCACACGCCGCCTCGCCGCCGCAGGCGTCCCGGAGCCGCGGGCCGACGCCGAGGTGCTGCTTGCGCACGCGCTCGGCACCGATCGAGTGGGGGTGATCGTGCGCGCGACCGACGCGATGGATCCGGCCGCCGCGGAGCGGTTCGAGGCGCTCATGGCCCGGCGCGAGGCACGCGAACCGGTCGGCTACATCGTCGGCAGGCGCGAGTTCTGGTCGTTGCCGCTCGGGGTCGACCGGCGCGTGCTGATCCCGCGTCCCGAGACCGAGCTGGTCGTCGAGACGGCCCTTCGGGTGGCGCCGCGGGCGCGGCGGATCCTCGACGTGGGGACCGGTAGCGGGGCGATCGCGCTCGCGCTCGCTCGCGAGCTGCCCGCAGCCGAGGTCGTGGCGACCGATCGCATGGCGCCGGCCCTCGCGGCCGCCGCCGAGAATCGCGATCGCCTCGGGCCCCGGGTGCGCCTCGTCCGTGCCGACCTGGTTCAGGCGTTCCGCGACGGCGCGTTCGACCTCGTGGTCTCGAATCCGCCATACTGCGCCGAGGGGACGGTGTTGCAGGCGGAGGTGCGGGATTGGGAGCCGCGGTCGGCGCTCTATGCGGGCCCCGACGGGCTCGGCGTGCTGCGCCGGCTCGTGCGCGACGCGGGGCGCGTGCTCGCGCCCCGCGGCTGGCTCGTGATGGAGATGGGCATCGGTCAGGCGGACGCGATCACCGAGCGCATCGGGGCGGACGGCCGCTATGAGAACGTCGCCGTGCGGTGCGATCCCGCCGGCATCGATCGTGTGATCGCCGCGCAGCGGCGCAGTGGTCGTTAGCGGAGGGGAGGGGGAATGGACTCGATCGTCATCAGAGGCGGCGCGATCCTGAACGGCGAGGTCGCGGTGAGCGGCTCGAAGAACGCGGCGCTGCCGCTGCTCTTCTCGACGCTACTCACCCCCGAGCGCTGCGTGCTGCGCAACGTGCCGAAGCTCGCCGACATCCGGACCGCCGTCGCCGTGCTGAAGCACCTGGGCGTCCGCGTCTCGCCGAGCCCGGACGGTCACGAGGTCATCGTCGAGGCGCGCGACGTCGGCACGACCGAGGCGCCGTACGACCTCGTCAAGACGATGCGGGCGTCGTTCCTCGTGCTGGGACCGCTGGTGGCGCGCTTCGGGCGCGCACGCGTCTCCACCCCGGGGGGTTGCGCGATCGGCGCGCGGCCCGTGGACCTCCACCTCTCCGGGCTCGAGAAGATGGGCGCGCGCATCCGCATCTCCGAAGGGTACGTCGAAGCCGAGGCGGACCGCCTGCGCGGCGCGAAGATCCTGCTCGACTTCCCCTCGGTCGGTGCGACCCAGCAGCTCATGATGGCGGCGGCGCTCGCCGATGGCACGACCGTCATCGAGAACGCCGCGCGCGAGCCGGAGTGCGTGTGCCTCGCGGTGATGCTCCAGCGCATGGGCGTCGTCGTACGCGGGGCGGGCACCTCCGAGATCGTCATCGAAGGACGCTCGCAGCTCGGGGGCGCCGAGCAGGCGGTCATCCCGGATCGGATCGAAGCGGGCACCTACATGGTGGCCGCGGCGATCACGGGCGGCTCGGTGCGCGTCACCGGCGCGCGCAGCGACCACCTGGAGGCGTTCATCGCGAAGCTCGCCGAGTCCAAGGTGGCCGTCGTCGAGGGCGAGAGCGGCTTGCGGGTCGAGGCCAACGGCAAGCTCGCCGCCGTCGACGTCACGACCATGCCGTTTCCCGGCTTCCCGACCGATCTCCAGGCGCAGTTCATGGCACTGATGACGCGCGCGACGGGCACGTCGACCTTCCGCGAGACCGTCTTCGAGAACCGCCTCCAGCACATCCAGGAGCTGGCGCGCATGGGCGCCAAGATCCACATCCAGGGCAACCAGGCGACGGTGCACGGCCCGACCGCGCTCTCGGGTGCGCCCGTCATGGCGACCGATCTTCGCGCCAGCGTGTGTCTCGTGCTGGCGGGTCTTGCGGCGCGGGGCACGACGCGCGTGACGCGCGTCTATCACCTGGACCGCGGCTACGAGCGGGTCGAGGAGAAGCTGCGGGCCCTCGGCGCCGACATCGCACGCGAGAAGGAGGCAGCGACGGCGTGACGCGGCTCGCCGACATCCTGTGCGTCGCCGGGACGCCGCGAGCACGCGCGCGCCTCGATCGTCTCGAGACGCGCGGCGGGCGTACGAGCGCCGCCGTCGAGGCGCGCGTGCGGCGCATCGTCGCCGACGTCCGCCGTCGCGGCGATCGCGCGCTCGTCGACTGGACGCGGCGCCTCGACGGTGTGCGGCGCTCGCCTGCCGGCCTGCGCGTGCCGCAGGACGACCTCGCGGCCGCGTTCCGCGACCTGCCGCGCGTCGCTCGGCGCGATCTCCTGTTGGCCGCACGGCGCATCCGCGCGTTCCACTCGCGTCAGCGCGAGCGCTCCTGGACCTTCCGCGACACCGCCGGCGCTCGCATCGGACAGCGGCTGACCCCGCTCGAGCGCGTCGGCGTCTACGTGCCCGGCGGCCGCGCCGCCTATCCGTCGACCGTGCTGATGACGGCCATCCCGGCCCGGGTGGCGGGCGTCGACGAGATCGTTGCCGTGTCGCCGTCGGGTCCGGGCGGCTACGCCCCCGTGATCCTCGCCGCGTGCCACGTGGCGGGCGTCGACGCGCTCTATCGCGTCGGCGGCGCGCAGGCCGTGGCCGCGCTCGCCTACGGCACGAAGGCGATCCGGCGCGTCGACAAGATCGTCGGCCCGGGGAACGTCTACGTCGCGACCGCGAAGCGCCTCTGCTACGGGCAGGTGGACATCGACTCGATCGCCGGACCGAGCGAGGTGCTGGTCATCGCCGACGGCTCGGCCGATCCGGCCCTCGTCGCGGCCGACCTGCTCGCGCAGGCCGAGCACGATCCGCTGGCGGCGTCGGTCTGCCTCACGTCCGATCGCCGGCTCGCCGAGCGCATCGTCTCGGCGCTCGGGACGCAACTCGCGGCGCTCCCGCGCCGGGCGATCGCCGCAGCGTCGCTCGCGTCCTACGGCGCGATCGTCGTCACGCGGTCGATCGCGGAGGCGATCGAGATCTCGAACCGCCTCGCGCCCGAGCACCTGGAGCTGGCCGTCCGTGCTCCGCGGCGATGGGTGTCGCGCCTGCGGCACGCGGGGGCGATCTTTCTGGGGCAGCGCACGCCCGAAGCCTTCGGGGACTACCTCGCAGGTCCGAACCACGTGCTTCCGACCGGCGGCACCGCACGCTTCGCGTCGCCGCTCGGCGTGTACGACTTCGTGAAGCGCACGAGCCTCATCGAGGCGGGACCGCGGACGCTGCGCCGGCTCGGCCCGGCCGTCATGCGGCTCGCCGCGCTGGAAGGCCTCGAGGCCCACGGTCGCGCGGTCGCCCGACGGCTCGTGGCCCAGGCAGGAGGACGCTGATGGCAAGAGGAACACGACGACCGGCGACGCGACCGAGGACGGCGGGGCCGGGGAAGGACGGCCGCCGCGCGACGGTCACGCGCACGACCAAGGAGACCGACATCCACGCGACGCTCGGGCTCGACGGGCGCGGCGTCTACGACGTCGCGACCGGCGTCCCGTTCCTCGACCACATGCTGGAGCTGTTCACGAAGCACGGCTTCTTCGATCTCACGCTACGCGCGAAGGGCGATCTCCACGTCGACCACCACCACACGGTGGAAGACGTCGGGCTCGTGCTCGGCCAGGCGCTGCGCGAGGCCCTGGGCGACAAAGCTGGCATCCGCCGTTTCGGCGAGGCGACGGTGCCGCTCGACGAGGCGCTCGTGCAGGTCGTCGTCGACCTCTCGGGCCGGCCGTTCCTCGTCTACGAGGCCGACGTGAAGCAGCAGAAGATCGGCGACTTCGACGTCGAGCTGATCCACGACTTCCTGCTCGCGCTCGTGAACCAGGCGGGCATGAACCTCCACGTCCGCATGCTGTCCGGTCGCAACCCGCACCACGTGGTGGAGGCGGCGTTCAAGGGGCTCGCCCGCGCCCTCGATCTCGCGACACAGCGCGACGCGCGCGTCAGCGGCGTGCTGTCGACCAAGGGAACGCTCGGAGGCTGACGTGGGCGTGAGGCCGCTCGCCATCGTCGACTACGGAGTCGGCAACCTGCGCAGCGCCCAGAAGGCGTTCGAGCACCTGGGCCAGCCGGCGGTCGTGACGAGCGACGCCGCGGTGATCGCCACGGCGCCGGCCGTCGTGCTGCCGGGGCAGGGTGCGTTCGGCACCTGCATGGAGAACCTCGCGCACGCGGGGCTCGCCGAGGCCGTCGTCGCCGCCGCCCGCTCGGGGCGGCCGTTCCTCGGCATCTGCGTCGGCATGCAGATCCTCTTCGAGGAGAGCGAGGAGTCGCCCGGCGTGGCGGGTCTCGGCATCTTTCGCGGCAGGGTCGTGCGCTTCCCGCAGCGCGCCGACCTGAAGGTGCCGCACATGGGATGGAATCAGCTCCGGATCCGCAGGCGGGTTCCCGCGCTCTCCGGCGTCGCCGACGGCGACTACGTCTACTTCGTCCACTCGTATCACCCCGAGCCGCTCGACCCCGACATCGTCGCCACGACGACCGACTACGGGGTCGAGTTCGTCTCGAGCGTCGGCCGCGACAACGTCTACGCAGGCGTCTTCCACCCGGAGAAGAGTCAGCAGGTGGGGTTGAAGCTCCTCGCGGGGTTCGTCAAGACGATCCGGGAGGCCGCGTGAGCGGCCGACGCCCATCGGAGCCCGGCGTGCAGCGCCGGGCGGACGGGGGCATGTGCGCAGGTGCGCTCTGCGCACCTGCTTTCAAGGAGGCCGCGTGAGCGGCCGACGCCCATCGGAGCCCGGCGCGGCGAGCGCCGGGCGGACGGGGGCGCTTGCACGGGTGCGCGAAGCGCACCCGCTCTCAAAAGCATGATCGTCTATCCCGCCATTGATCTGCGCGGCGGGCGCTGCGTGCGCCTGACCGAAGGCGACTTCGCGCGCGAGACCGTCTACGGCGAGGATCCCGTCGCCATGGCCCGGCGCTGGGAGGCCGCGGGCGCGCGCTGGCTCCACGTCGTCGACCTCGACGGCGCGCGCGCCGGCGGACCCGTGCAGTCGGAGATCGTCGGACGGATCTGCCGCGCGGTCACGATTCCCGTGCAGGTGGGCGGCGGCCTGCGCGACGCCGCCGCCGTACGGACGGTGTTCGACGCCGGCGCCGCCCGCGCGATCCTCGGCACGGTCGCCGTGCGCGATCCGGGCCTGTGCGCGGAGATCTGCCGGACTTTCGCGGGGCGCATCGCGGTGGGGATCGACGCGCGCGACGGGTTCGTGCGGGTCGCCGGCTGGGAAGAGGGATCGGCCGTGCGCGCGACGGAGCTCGCGCGCGAGGTCGCGGCACGCGGCGCCGCCGCCATCGTCTACACCGACATCGCCCGTGACGGCACCGAGCGGGGCCCGAACCTCGAGGACACGCGCACCGTCGCACGCGCGGCGGCGATTCCCGTCATCGCTTCGGGCGGCGTCGGTGCCCTCGCACACGTCGCGGCGGCGGCGGCGCTCGCGGCCGACGGCGTCGCGGGCGTCATCGTCGGGCGCGCGCTCTACACCGGCGCGGTGAGGCTCGAGGACGCGCTGCGCGTCGCCGGAGCGGCGTAGTGCTGGCCCGGCGCATCATCCCCTGCCTCGACGTCAACGCGGGACGCGTCGTGAAGGGCGTCCGCTTCCTGGATCTCGCCGACGCCGGCGACCCGGTCGAGGTCGCGGCGCGCTACGACGCCCAGGGCGCGGACGAGCTCTGCTTCCTCGACATCACGGCGTCGCACGAGGAGCGCCCGATCATCCTCGACGTGGTCGCACGCACCGCCGAGCGCTGCTTCATGCCGGTGACGGTCGGCGGCGGCGTGCGCACGATCGACGACATCCGCCGGCTCCTCGGTGCCGGCGCGGACAAGGTCTCGATCAACACGGCGGCGGTGCAGAATCCGGCCTTCGTGCGCGAGGGATCGGTGCGGTTCGGCGCGCAGTGCATCGTGGTCGCGATCGACGCGCGCCGTCGCGTGGCCGACGATCCGTCGGCGGGTTGGGAGGTGTACACGCACGGGGGCCGCAAGCCGGTCGGGCTCGACGCCGTCGACTGGGCGGCGCGCATGGAGGACGCCGGCGCCGGCGAGATCCTGCTGACCAGCATGGACCGCGACGGCACCAAGGCCGGCTACGACCTCGAGCTCACGCGGACGATCGTCGATCGCGTCGGCATTCCGGTGATCGCGTCGGGCGGGGTCGGAACCCTCGAGCACATGTACGCGGGGCTCACCACCGGCGGCGCGAGCGCGGCGCTGGTCGCGTCGATCTTCCACTACGGCACCCACACGATCGGCGAGGCGAAGCGCTTCCTCGCCGAGCGCGGCGTCCCCGTGCGAGCGGGCGGATGAACTGGCTCACCGACCTGCTCGGCGTCTACGGGCGCGTGTTCGCGCGCGCGATCGATCTGCTCGCCGTCAACTGGCTGCTCGCCGTGATGGTGATCGCGTATCAGGCGATCATGCTCGGCGCCGGCCTCGCGCTGATGCCGCTCGGCATGGTCGGCGGGACCGCCGGCGGTCTGGTCGGGAGCATCATGGCGATGCTCGTGTGGGCCGCCTGCGCGAGCTCGTTCCTGGCCCTTCTGGGGCGCGTGATCCGCGACGGTCGCCTGAGCCCTCGCGAGGTGCCCGGAAGCTTCACCCTGCACCTGGGCGACGTGCTCAACGTCGGCTTCCTGCTCTTCGGCCTGCAGCTCGTCGGCCGGCTCGTCCTGGTTCCGTTTCCGTATCTCTACATCGTCTTCGGCATCGCGGTGCTCGTGTTCTTGAACGCGGTGCCGGAGATGCTGTACCTCGGGAACATCGCCGGGCCGGCGCTCTTCGTGGAGAGCTATCGCTTCATCGGGCAGTACTGGATCGAGTGGTTTCCGCCCACGCTCGTGCTGGCCGCCGTCTCGCTCGGGGCGCTCGCCGTCATCCCCGGCGGCATCTTCGCCGTCCTGGGCTGGGCCGTCGCCGCGGTCGCAGTCACGTTTCTGTTCCTCGTCCGCGGTCTCCTGTTCCTCGAGCTCACGACCTCGAGCCGGCGGGCGCGCGAGTTCCAGCGCCGCTCGGCGGGGTGAGGTAGCGTCTCGGATGGGCCCTCGCTAGACTCCATGCGGGAGGTGGAGCCGCCGGTGGGGGGACGTGTGACGTTGATGGTCGGGCTGTTGGCGCTGGTCGCGGCGGCCGGTGTGCAAGCGGCCGATCCCGACCGCGGCTGGACGTTCCTCGTCGACAAGCTCGAGCGCGATGGCATTCCGCGGGACCGTGCCGAGCGCGTGTTCCGCGACGAGCGGGTCGACGAGTTCGACGGCCTGTCGTTCTCGCTCCAGCCGCGCGAGTCGCAGCTTCTCTATCGGAACCTGCGGACGCGGGCGACGGCCGGGCGCGCGCGCCTGTGCATCGCCGAGCACGGCGCCGCCTTCGAGGAGGCGCAGGAGCGCTATGGCGTGCCGGCCAACGTGGTCGCCGCGATCATCCAGGTGGAATCGGGCTGCGGTCGCAACACCGGCCGCTCGCGCATCCTGCCCGGACTCGCGCGGCTCGCCATGGCGGCCGAGCCCGAGAACCTGGAGCGCAACATCGCGCGCCACACGCTGCTCGACATGGATCGCTCGGAGACCTCCATCGCGAGCTGGACGCGCTGGCGCGGGCAGGCGCTCGAGGACATGTTCTACCCCGAGGTCCGGGCCACCTTCGACATCGCCGATCGGATACACGTCGATCCGCTCGAGATCCGCGGATCGGGCTCGGGCGCGTTCGGCATCCCGCAGTTCCTGCCGCGGAGCTACCTCTGGTTCGGGGTCGACGGCGACCAGGACGGACACGTCGACCTCTACGACCCCGACGACGCGATCCCGTCCTGCGCGCACTACCTGCAATACTACGGGTGGCGCCCGGGGCTCTCACGCTCCGAGCGCCAGAACGTGATCTGGGGCTACAATCACTCCGACGCCTACATCAACACGATCCTGTGGGTCGCGGGCGAGGTGGGCTCGCCGACCCCCGAGCCGCCCGAGAAGGCGCGCAAGGCCGTCCAGCTCGCCTCCCGCCGCAAGACCACGAAAACGACCAGGACGGCCACGAAGACGACGAAGGCGACTACGAAGTCGAAGGCGACGTCGGCGAAGCGTCGCACCTCAACCAAGACGACGCATCGGTAAGCCCGCGCGTGCCGAGCGTTGCCGCGCCAGCTTCGCTGGCCGCGGCATACCGGCCGCGCGTACCACCCAAGCCACACCCTCGCCCCCGCCCCGAGCTGTCGCTCGGGGCGGCGCTTCTAGTGCTGCGCTTCGAGCCAGCGCTCGGCGTCGATCGCGGCCATGCAGCCCGAGCCGGCCGCGGTGACGGCCTGCCGGTAGGTCGGATCCTGCGCGTCGCCGCACGCGAACACGCCTGGCACGGAGGTGTACGTCGACTTGTCCTTGGTGAGGACGTAGCCGCGCTCGTCCATGTCGAGCTGGCCGGCGAAGAGCTTCGTGTTCGGCTCGTGCCCGATCGCGATGAAGAGGCCGTCGACCTTCATCTCGCGCTTGGCCCCGGTCTTCGTGTCCTGGACGACGATGCCGGTGACGCCGCCCTTGTCGGGCTCGCCCAGCACCTCGGCGACGACGCTGTTCCATTCGAACGCGATCTTCGGGTGCTTCTGGGCGCGCTCCTGCATTATCTTCGAGGCGCGGAGCTCGTCGCGCCGATGGAGCACGTGGACCCTGGTCGCGAACTTGGTGAGGAAGAGGCTCTCCTCCATGGCCGTGTCGCCGCCGCCCACGACCGCGACCGCCTTGTCCTTGAAGAAGAAGCCGTCGCAGGTGGCGCACGCCGACACGCCGTAGCCCATGAGCTTCTTCTCGGTGGGAATGTCGAGCAGCTTCGCCGTCGCACCGGTCGCGATGACGAGCGTCTCGGTCGTGTGCTCGGTGCCGCCGATGGTGAGATGGAAGGGGCGGCGCGAGAGGTCGACCTTCGTCACGTCGCCGTACAGGAACTTGGTTCCGAAGCGCGCCGCCTGCTTGCGGAAGATCTCCATCATCTCCGGGCCGAGAATGCCGTCGGCGAAGCCGGGGTAGTTCTCGACGTCGGTCGTGATGGTGAGCTGTCCGCCGGGCTGCGTGCCCTCGACGACGACGGGGCCGAGGTTCGCACGCGCGGCGTAGATGGCCGCCGTGAGGCCCGCGGGGCCGGAGCCCATGATGAGGACGCGATGGGACGTCGAATCGGACATCGGGCCTATATAAGAACGCCCCCTCGCTGGGGCAACCTCGGCTTGTGAGCCCGCAAAGGACCGTGTAGCCACGGCCACGTGCCCCGCCGACGCCTCTCGCACGTGGACCGGAGTGGCCGCGCCCGCATGGTCGACGTCTCGGCGAAGGCCGTGACGGCGCGCGAGGCGGTCGCACGCGGCGAGGTGGCGATGCGTCCGCAGACGCTGCGGATGATCGCGAGCGGCACGCTGCCGAAGGGCGACGTGCTCGCGGTGGCGAAACTCGCCGGCATCATGGCCGCCAAGCGCACGGCCGACCTCGTACCGCTCTGCCATCCGCTGGCGCTCTCGCACGTCGACGTCGTCCTCGCGCCCGATGCCGAGGCCTCCCGCGTCACCATCGAGAGCACGGTCCGCGTCGAGGCGCGCACCGGCGTCGAGATGGAAGCGCTCGCCGCCGTCGCCGTCGCGGGCCTCACGCTCTACGACATGTGCAAGGCGGTCGACCGCGAGATGACGATCGGCGCGATCCGGCTGGTCGAGAAGCGCGGCGGCCGGAGCGGCACGTTCGTCCGGCGCGGCGAGCGCCGGCGCTGAGGCCGATGCACGAGATCGTCCTGCGAGCGGGGCGCGAGCGACCCGTGCGCGCCGGGCACCCGTGGATCTTCTCGGGCGCGATCGAAACGGGCCTCGACGACGCGACGCCCGGAGACCTCGTCCGCGTACGGGCGAGCGACGGGGCGTTCCTCGCGATCGGCTACGCGAACCCGGCGACCACGATCGCCGTGCGCGTGCTGTCCTGCGTGGACGAGGACGTCGACGACGCGTTCGTCGCGCGGCGGATCGCGGCGGCGCTGGAGCTCCGGCGCGTGACGCTCGGCGACGCCACGGCCTGTCGCGTCGTCAACGGCGAGGGCGATCGCCTGCCCGGCGTGGTCGTCGATCGCTACGGCGACGTCCTGGTCTGCCAGTTCCTCACGGCGGGCGGAGCGCGGCTCGCTCCCGCGGTCGTGCGGGCGCTCGACGCCGCGCTCGCGCCGCGCACGATCTTCGAGCGCAGTGACGGCGCCGTCCGGCGCGAGGAAGGCCTCGCCGGGCAGACGGGCGTGCTCGCCGGCGCGCCGCCGCCCGAGCGGGTCGAGATCGAGGAGGCCGGCGCGCGCTTTCTCGTCGACGTGGTGCACGGACAGAAGACGGGCTTCTTCCTCGATCAGCGCGAGAGCCGCGCCCGCGTCCGCGCCCTCGCCGGCGCGCGGCGGGTCTTGAACGCGTTCGCGTACACGGGCGCGATCTCGATCAGCGCGGCGCTCGGAGGCGCCACCGACGTCGTTTCGATCGATTCCTCGCGTCCCGCGCTCGAGATCGCCGAGGCGGCGTGGCTGCGAAACGGCCTTGCGCCCGAGCGGGCGCAGTGGCTGTGCGGCAACGTGTTCGAGTACCTGCGTGCGGAGCCCGACCGGTTCGGGCTCGTGGTCGTCGATCCGCCGCCGTTCGTGCGCCGGCGCGACGACCTGGCTGCGGGCCTGCGTGGCTACAAGGACGTGAACCTCCAGGCGCTGCGGCACGTCGAGGAGGGCGGCTTCCTTCTCACATGCTCCTGCTCGCAGCACGTGCCGCGCGACGCGTTCCGCGATGCGGTGGGCGCGGCGGCCGCGGACGCGCGCCGCCCGGCGCGCATCGTCGCGGAATGGGGGCACCCTCCCGATCATCCCGTGCTGCTCGCGCACCCCGAGGGCCGCTACTTCAAGGCGATGCTCCTCCAGGCGTGACGGGGCGCCGCGCGATGCCTGGTTCTAGGTATCGCCTGGGCTCGCCGCGCGCACTATCGCCGTCGGCATGGATGCGGTGTGGGATGGGGGCGAGGGAACGGCGCTCGACGCGCGCACGCGGCTCCTGGCGGTCGGGGCGCGCGCCTGCTCCGACGTCGAGCTGCTGGCGATCGTGCTCGAGGGTGGGCTGGTGCGCCTCCCGGGCCTCGGGCTCGCGCGCGAGCTGATCGCGTACGCCGGCGGCCTCGAGCGGCTCGATCGGATCGATCACGGCGTGGCGCCGATGGTCGGACGCGCCGCCGCACGGCGCGTCGCCGTCGTGCGCGCGGCGATCGAGCTCGGCCGGCGGGCGAGTGCCGTCGCGCTCGTCCCGACCGAGCCCATCCGCGACGCGGCGGCCGTCCACGCCCACTTCCGCGGCCGGCTGCCGCAGCTCGATCGCGAGGTGTTCCTGGTGCTGCTGCTCGACGGCCGCAACCGGCTCCAGGGCGAGGTGCGGGTCTCGGAGGGCACGCTCACGTCTGCGCTCGTCCATCCGCGCGAGGTGTTCGCGCCCGCGGTGCGCGCCGGCGCGGCGGCGATCATTCTGGTCCACAACCATCCGAGCGGCGACCCCACGCCCTCGGCCGAGGACGCGGCGCTCACCGAGCGCATGCGCCAGGCCGGCGAAATCATCGGCATTCGCGTGCTCGACCACGTCGTGATCGGGCAGGGGCGCTACGTGAGCCTCGCCGAGGAGCGGCGGTGGTAAGAAGGGCTGCCGGGCGATCTACGTCGCGGTGGCGACGCGCCTGGGCCTTCCGCTCGTCACCTGGGACGACGAGCAGCGGGACCGGGCGCACCGGGCCGTCGCGATCCTGTCCGTGACCTGACCCCGAGGCGCTTCAGAACGGAATGTCGTCGTCCTCGGGCATCGGGGTCGGGGGCGCATCGCCCTCGGCGCCGCCGCCCGCGCCGCGTCCGGCGCCGGCGCCTTCACCGCGGCCGCCGCCCAGGAACTGGACGCGCTGGGCGATGATCTCGGTGATGTAGCGCTTCTGCCCTTCCTTGTCGTCGTACTGGCGGCTGCGGACCGATCCTTCGATGAAGACCTGACGGCCTTTGGCGAGGTACTGCCCGCAGGTCTCGGCCTGCTTCCCCCACACGACGATGTTGTGCCACTCGGTGCGGTCCTGGCGCGTGCCGTCCTGCGCGGTCCACTGCTCCGACGTCGCGAGCGAGAAGCGCGCGACGGCGCGCCCGCTCGGCGTGAAGCGCAGCTCCGGATCCCGCCCCAGATTGCCGATCAGCATGACCTTGTTCAGCGACATCGCCGCACCTCCGTGTGCGCGGGACCATAGTCGGGCCCCTGCGCACGGTCAACGCGGCGACGAAGATCGGCGATACCTTTTAGTGAAATGCTCTCGGAATGAGGTTGTTCGTGCGCGCCTCGCGCTCGAGCGGCTCGCGGAAGTCCGGGTGCGCGATCCCGATGAGCGCCCGGGCGCGCTCGGCGACCGACTTTCCCTTGAGGTTCACCATGCCGTACTCGGTGACGACGTACATCGCGTCCGTGCGGGGCGTCGTCACGATGTTGCCGGGAGTGAGCGAGCACGTGATGCGACTCTTCCGCTCCCCGCCCTTCTGGTAGGTCGACGCGAGACAGATGAACGACTTGCCGCCGCGCGACGCGTAGGCCCCGCGGACGAACTGGAGCTGACCGCCGGTGCCGGTCAAGTGCCGGTAGCCGGCCGACTCCGATGCGGCCTGTCCCTGGAGGTCGACCTCGGTCGTGTTGTTGATCGAGACGACGCGATCGTTGCGCATGATGTTCTGTGGCAGGTTCGTGTAGTCGACGGGTGCGCCGTACACGCCCGCGTTGCGATCGATGAAGTCGTACTGCCGGCGCGATCCCGCGGCGAACGTGAATACGATCTGGAAGGGGTTCAGCTGCTTGCGTGCCCCCGTCACGAGGCCGGCGTCGACGAGATCGATCATGCCGTCGACCAGCATCTCGGTATGGATGCCGAGATCGCGCACCCCGGCCTCCTTGAGGAGGGTGCAGACCGCGTTCGGCATGCCGCCGATGCCGATCTGCAGGCAGGCGCCGTCGGGGATCTCGGGCGCGATGAGCGTCGCCACCTTGCGATCGACCTCGGTCGCCGTCGGGTTGCCGATCTCGGGGATCGTGCCTCGACCGCCGTCGATCACGTAGTGGACCTGGCTCTCGTGGATCGCGTTCTCGTGCCCGTAGACGTACGGCATGGCTTCGCACGTCTCGACGACGACGACCTTCGCGCGCTCGGTCAGCGCCTTGTGGTAGACGACGGAGCCGCCGAAGTTGAAGTACCCGTGCTCGTCCATGGGGCAGGTCTTCACGCACGCGAGGTCGACGCGGTCCACGAAGCGCCGGTAGTAGTCGGGCGCCTCGCCGAAGTTCATGGGGATGTAGTTGCACAGGCCGGCGTCGTGCTGCTGGCGGTCGTAGCCCGAGAAGTGCCAGTTGAAGGTGAGGAAGTGCTCGCCGGTCGGATCGGCGGCGAGAACGGCGCGCGGCTGCATGGTGAGGCACGAGCGGATCTTCACGCCGCGCAGCTCGTCCTTGCGCGCCGCGAGCGCGCGATCGAAGAGATCCGGCTGTCCCAGGCCGAGGCCATAGTCGATCCACGCGTCCGATGTGACGAGCGCTGCGGCCGCGTCGGCGGAGATGCAAGTCGGTGCCATCGACGCCGACGTAGACCGGGGGCGGGCCGGCGTGCAACCCGCATGCTTCTCGTTGACTCCCGCCCGGGCGGACGGATATCGTGCGGGTCGATTCGGTGGCGCTGATCTTCCTCGCGAAGCTCGTTGGGATCGCCATCACCACGGCGCTGATGGCGCCGGCCATCGTCGTCGCCTCGGCCTTCGACGCGCGCCATGGCTACCGCCTCTCCCAGGTGTGGGCCTACGTGAACCTGACGCTGACGGGCGTGCACGTGCGCGCCGAGCATCGCGCCCCGCTCGATCCGTCGCGGCCGTACGTGTTCATGTCGAACCACGCGAGCCATTTCGACGTGCTGGCGGTGGTGGCGGCGCTGCCCGACTTCCAGCTGCGCTGGGTCGCCAAGCGCGAGCTGCTGGACATTCCGATCTTCGGCTGGGCGCTCCGGCGGGCGGGGCACATCATCATCGACCGCTCGAATCCCGAGCAGGCGGTCGCTTCGCTGCGCGCCGCGCGCGCGCAGATGGAGACCGGAGTGTCGGTCATGATCTTCCCCGAAGGCACGCGCGAGGGGCACGATCACGAGCTGCTGCCGCTCAAGAAGGGTGGCTTCATGCTCGCCATCGAGACCGGCGTCCCCATCGTGCCGATCGCCGTGCGCGGCAGCCGCGCGATCCTGCCGCGCGACGACTGGCGCATCCACGGCGGTGAGATGGAGGTCATCGTCGGCGACGCCATCGAGGTCGCGAGCGAAGACCGGGAGGCGCTCATGCGTCGCGTGCAGGCGTTCTTCTCGCGCGAGCTCGGGTACCAGCAGCCGCCGGCGCTGCGGCTCGTCGCGGAGCGCCGGTGAGCCGCGCGCCGCTGCGTGTCGTGCCCCTGGGCGGCCTCGGGGAGATCGGGCTCAACCTGCTCGTGCTCGAGTACGAGGACTCCGCCATCGCGATCGACTGCGGGGTGATGTTTCCCGACGCGGAGATGATGGGCGTCGACGTCGTGATCCCGGACCTCACGTACCTGCGCACGCTCGGCGCCCGGTTCCGCGGCATCTTCCTCACGCACGGGCACGAGGACCACATCGGTGCGCTGCCGTACGTGCTGCCCGAGCTGGACGTGCCGGTCTACGGCACGCCGCTCACGCTGGGCTTCGTCCACGATCGCCTCGAGCAGCACGACGTGCGTGGCGGCCTCGAGCGCTACGGCGACGCAGCCGTCCACGTGGGGCCGTTCGCGGTCGAGCCCTTCGCGATGACGCACTCGATCCCCGACGCGGTCGGGCTGGTCGTACGGACGCCGGTCGGCACGGTGGTCCACACGGGCGACTTCAAGATCGACCAGACGCCGCTCGACGGCCGCCTGCCGGACCTCGGCCGTCTCGCCGAGCTCGGCGCCGACGGCGTGCTGCTTCTCATGTCGGACTCGACCAACGTGGAGCACGCCGGGGTGACGCCGTCGGAGCGCACGGTCGGGACGCACCTCGAGACGATCTTCCGCGAGGCGACGGGACGGATCCTCGTGACGACGTTCTCGTCGCACCTCCACCGCATGCAGCAGGTGATCGACCTCGCGGTGCGCTTCCGCCGTAAGGTCGCGCTCGTCGGCCGCAGCCTCGTGTCGCATGCGAGCATCGCGCGCGACCTGGGCCTGCTGCACGTTCCCGAGGGCACGTTGATCGATCCCGGCGCCGCGCGCGACCTGCCGCGCGAGGAGGTGACGTTCATCACCGCCGGCAGCCAGGCCGAAGCCGCCTCGGCGCTCGTGCGGATCGCGATGGACGCGCACCCCAAGGTGGGCATCGATCCGGGCGACACGGTCGTGCTGTCGTCGCGCATCATTCCAGGCAACGAGCGCGCGATCTCGAACCTCGTGAACCACCTCTACCGGCGCGGCGCCGTCGTCCACTACGGGCGCACGGCGCCGATCCACGTGTCGGGCCACGCCTCGCAGGAGGAGCTGAAGCTCGTCCTGAACCTCGTCCGCCCACAGCACTTCGTGCCGGTGCACGGCGAGTTTCGCCACCTGGTTCGTCACAGCCGCCTCGCCGCCGAGGTGGGCGTACCGGAAGCCGGCTGCCACCTGCTCGAGGATGGCGACGTGCTCGAGCTCGACGGCGCCGGCTCAGCGCGCGCCGACCGCGTCCCGACCGGCCGCGTGTTCGTCGACGGGAAGGGGATCGGCGACGTCGCCGGCATCGTCCTGCGCGACCGCCGCCACCTCTCGGAAGGCGGGCTCGTCCTCGCCGTCGTGGCGCTGGCCCAGCACTCGGGCGACGTGATCGCCGGTCCCGACCTCATCTCGCGTGGCATCACCGACGAGGAGGCGGGCGGCGGAATCATGGAGGGGGCGAGGGTCGAGGTGCTGGAGGCGCTCGCGGCCGTGAACCCCGAATCACGCACCGACCCGGCGGAGGTAAAGGAAGAGGTCCGGAAGGCGCTTCGCCGATATTTCAAACGCTTGGACCGCCGGCCGGTGATCCTCCCCTTCGTCCTCGAGATGTAGTAGACGTGCAGCCTCCCCGGATGGGTCCGGTGGGGGTGAGGTGGGGATGATGATCGTCGGGGAGCCGGTTGGTTCGGGCGTGGCGTGGGGGCCGCGCTGCTAGCGCGGGGTCGGGCATGGCCACCAAGGGACGACCTGCGCCGGCGACCGGCCACATCCTGCGCGAGGCGGAGGCCATCACCGGCGGCGCGATCGCGATCTTCCTCGCGCTCTCGCTCTTCTCGTTCTCGGCGAACGCACCGCGCGCGAACCTGGGGGGTCCGGTGGGGCACGCGCTCGCCGACACGATGCTGCACGCGCTCGGCATCGCGGCGTACCTCTTCCCACTCTACCTCGGGTACCTCACGTTCGCGCTCCTGCGGCGGGGCGCCGAAGACCTGGGGGCGCTCCGCTTCGCGGGTGCCGGCCTCCTCGTGGTCGCGGTGGCGGCGTTCGCCGGTCTCGTGACGGGCGGGCAGACGATCGTCCACGGCGGTGGGTGGCTCGGCGGGTTCATCGGCATGGCGCTGCGCGATCTCGTCGGCTGGCCCGGCGCGTTCCTCGTGCTCGCCGTGGCGACCGCGTTCGCGGTCGTGCTCTCGACCGGGCTCTCCGCCATCGACCTCGCCGAGCATGGGGCGCGGTGGCTCGCATCCACCGCGCGTACCGGGGCGGTTCGTGCCTGGACGGCCGTGCGCGGCCGCCTGCGACGCGACGCCGATCCCGCGGTCGCGCGACAGCTCCGCAAGGTCGCGCCGAAGCCGATTCCGCTGGTCGAGGTCGACGAGGACGACGACGAGCCGGCGGCGCCGAAGGTCGCGAAGCCGGAGCTGCCGCCGATCATCCGCGAGCCGGAGAAGCGGCCCGAGCCCCCGAAGCGCGAACGCTCGAAGCGCATCGAGGAGCAGGAGGAGCTCTTCGCCGAGGATACCTATCGCCTGCCGGCGCTGACGCTGCTCGACGTTCCGGTGCGCAATACCCAGCCGATCGACGAAGCGGCGCTCCACGCGAGCTCGCGCATCCTCGAGACGAAGCTCGCCGACTTCGGGGTCGCCGGGCGCGTCGTCGCCGTGCGGCCGGGACCGGTCATCACCACCTTCGAGTTCGAGCCCGCACCGGGCGTGAAGGTGTCGCGCATCGTGAACCTGGCCGACGACCTCGCGATGGCGCTCCGCGCCGCGTCGGTCCGCATCCTGGCGCCGATCCCCGGCAAGCCCGTGGTCGGCATCGAAGTGTCGAACCCGCGTCGCGAGACGGTCTACATCCGCGAGGTGCTGCAGAGCGACGCGTACCGGGGCGCCGAATCGAAGCTGACGCTCGCGCTCGGCAAGGACACGACCGGCAACGTCGTCGTCGCCGACCTGGCGCGCATGCCGCACCTCCTCATCGCGGGTGCCACGGGCACCGGCAAATCGGTGTCGATGAACGCGATGATCATGAGCATCCTCTTCAAGGCGTCGCCGCGCGACGTGCGCATGATCATGATCGATCCGAAGATGCTCGAGCTGTCGACCTACGAGAACGTGCCGCACCTGCTCGTGCCGGTCGTGACCGACCCCAAGAAGGCCGCCGCCGCCCTCGCGAACATGACGCGCGAGATGGAAGACCGCTACCGCCTCCTGCACGAGAAGGGCGTGCGCAACGTCGACAGCTACAACCGGCTCCTGGCGCAATCGCGCGAGCTCGCTGCCGCCGACGAGGACGGCGACGAGCCGGCCGACGGCGAGACCGAGGACGAGACGCCGACCCGCGACGCCACGGGCTCGCGCGGCAGCCAGCACCGCCACCTGCCACGCGTGATCGTCATCATCGACGAGCTGGCCGACCTCATGATGACCGTCGGCCGCGAGATCGAGGAGTCGATCACGCGCCTCGCACAGAAGGCGCGCGCCGCCGGCATCCATCTGATCCTCGCCACGCAGCGTCCCTCGGTCGACGTCATCACGGGCCTCATCAAGGCGAACTTCCCCGCCCGCATCTCGTTCCAGGTGACGTCGGGCACGAACTCCCGCACGATTCTCGACTGCGTCGGCGCCGAGCGCCTGCTGGGCGAGGGCGACATGCTCTTCCTGCCGCCCGGCACCGCGCGCGTGCAGCGCCTGCACGGCGCGTACGTGTCCGATCCCGACGTCCACAAGGTCGTCGAGTTCATCAAGCGCCAAGAGGAGCCGCGCTACGAGATGGAGCTGCTCGAAGGCGGCGAGGACGAGGACGCCGAGGGCGACGGCGACGAGGAGGACCTGTCGGACGAGATGTACGACATGGCGGTCCGCCTCGTAACCGAGCACCGCCAGGCGTCGATCTCGTGGCTGCAGCGGCGGCTGCGCGTCGGCTACAACCGCGCGGCGCGGATGATCGAGCGCATGGAGCGGGAGGGCGTCGTCTCGGCGGCGGCCGGGGCGAAGGGTCGAGAGGTCATCGCTCGGCGCATCGACGAGTGACGGGCGAGCCCGCCCTCTACACGCGCGAGTTCAGGCGCGCCTGTGTGCTGCACTTCACGAGCGCGATGAGCCTCGCGCTCTTCCTGCTCTTTCCCCTCTACATCAAGGCGCTCGGCGGCACGGAGGTCACCATCGGCCTCGTGCTCGGCGTGGGGACGGCGGCGAGCGTGGCGGCGCGCCCGTTCGTCGGGGTGTTGCTCGACCACGCGGGGCGCCGGCGCGTGCTGCTGTGGTGCGGCGTCGCGAACGCGGTGTCGTGGATTCCGTTCTTCTTCCTCACGACGGTCGGGCCCGCGCTCTACTTCTGGGTGTCGGTGCACGAAATCGTCTGGGGGGCGCTCTTCGCCGCCTTCTTCACGTACGCCGCCGACCTCGCGCCGCCGGCGCGCCGCGCCGAGGGCATTGCGGTGTTCGGGGTCGCGGGCATGTCGGCCAACGGCCTCGCGCCGATCGTCGGCGAGCGCGTGATCGAGGCGTCGGGCTATCCGGCGTTCTTCGCGCTCGCGATCGCCTTCGCGCTCCTCGGCACGGTAGCGACGCTCGGCGTGGCGGCCCGCACCACCATCCACCCGCACGAGGACCGGCCCCGGCTGCGCGACGTCGGGCGGCTCGCCACCCATCGCGATCTCGCGACGGTGCTGGGCGCGACGGTGGTGCTCGGCATCGCCATCAACGCCGCCTACTTCTTCGTCGCGCCGTTCACGCGCGTCCTGCACGTCGAGCGCACGGGACCGTTCTTTGCCGCCTACGCCGCCACCAGCATCGTGATTCGTCTCTTCGGCCGCCGCACGCTCGATCTCATGGGCCCGCATCGCGTGTCGGTGCCGGGGTTCGTCGCCTTCGCCCTCGGGCTCGCGGGGCTGGCCGCGCTGCCGTTCGCCCTGTCCGCCTCGACCCTGGTGCTGGTCGCTTGCGGAATCGGCTGCGGTGCGGGACACGGCTCGCTCTTCCCGGTGCTGAACGCGCTCGCGGTCGGGCGCGGGCCCGCGAGCAAGCAGGGCGCGGTGGTCGGACTCCACACCGCCGCCCTCGACTTCGGCGCCGTCGTGGGCACGCCGCTGTGCGGCGCCGTCGCGCAGGTGCTCGGCTACCCGGCGATGTACGGCGCGACGGCGCTTGCATCCCTCGGCGGAGTGGTGCTCATGGCGAGGGATGGACGCGCGTGGAGGGGAGGGGTGGCATGACGACGATGCGACCGACCGTGTGTGATCGTCCGGTGTGTCCCGTGTGCGACGGGCGTCTCGCCGAGCTGCGCGGCAAGCTCGTGTGCTCGCGCTGCCACGCGATCGTCGAGACGTGCTGCGACGGCGGCAAGCAAGGCGCGTAGATCAGCGTTCTCGATCGAGCGCGAGACTGTGGCGAGAACACCCGATTCCCGCCGCGCGCGTACGACCTTTGGTCTAGGGCTCTGATCGAAGTGCAATCGCGCGCGCCGCGTGCGCGTGACGTCTGCATTTTCTCGACGAATACACGTTGACATCCCGCAGCGCATCGTGTGGATCAATCCGCGTTGGGTATCCGCTCGAAGCGCTCGAGCGCGACCGCTGCCATGGGGATGGGTCTTGCGGTTGCGACGGCAGTGGTCCTGTACGCGACGGCCGCGTCGGCGACGACGTATTTCGTCGACGGTGCGTGCGCGACGAGCGGCACGGGCACCAGCATCACCTGTGGCGCCTCGGGTCCGTTCCGGACCATCGGCGCCGGCGTGCAGGCGATGGCGGCCGGCGACACGCTCAACGTCCGCGGCGCGCACGGCGCGTTCGACGGCGTCTACTTCGAGCAGATCACGCTCCAGGACGGCACCGGTCTGCCGGGCAAGGCGCTGCGCTGCACGGCGAGCCAGCGCTGCGTGATCCAGGGCTGTCGCGCGCCGGCGTGTCCGAGCAACGAGGTGCCGATCGTCCGCGGTATGACCCACCGGACCGACTGGGTGACCCGCGCCGGGGGCGTCTACTCGCGCACGATGGAGGCGACGCCGCAGGTCGACGGCCAGGGCCGCAGCGAGTTCGGTCCGGACTACGATCCGTACATGCTGATGGAGGACGACGGATCGTTCCCGATGACGATGCTCGCCTACGCCGGCGACAACGTCACGGCGCCGGGCGACGGCCAGTGGAGCTTCATCACGTCGTCGCACGAGGTGTACGTGAACCCGGTCGGGAACACGAACCCGGCGAGCGCCGTCTACGTCCCGCACTACGCGTTCAACGTGCACCTGGAGGATCCCACCGGGTACCTGACGATCCAGTATCTCACGACCGAGGGCACGCGCGGGCGCGGCATGGAGGTGCGCGGCGTCGGCTCGGCGGACGTGAACGGTCTGGTCATCCGGGGCGTCACGCAGCGCTACGTCCCGCGGCACTTCATCCTGGGGCAGAACCTCCCCGGCCTGCTCCTCGAGGACAACGTCGCGGAGTACGGCTGTCGCGGCTGGAGCTTCGCGAACCCGCAGTCCGACGGCTGCTTCGGATATCGGCTCTTCGCCGTGCCGGGCGGCATCCTGCGGCGGAACACGATGCGCCACCTGGGGTCGGCGGGCCGGATGCGCTTCTCGGGGCCGAACGGATGGCCCTGCTCGTGGTGCGATCCGCCCTGGAACGATCCCAACCACTCCCAGGTGTCGAGCTTCGGCGTCGGCTACCAAGTGAAGCAGACGGACGGCGCGACGATCGAGGACAACGTCGCCGACGACCTGGAGGAAGTGGGCATCAGCCTCGACGTGGCGCGGCGCGTGACCGTCCAGCGCAACGTCGTGACGCGCGTCACGCGCGGCATCGGGATGCGCAACTTCACGCCGACCGCGGGCTGTCCCACCACCTCGCCGTCGGAGTTCTGCTACAACTCCGACCACGTCATCGGCTTCAACACGATCGACCGCGTCGGCTTCGGCGGCGACGCCACCCAATGCGGTATCATGATCGAGGTCGGCGGCGCCCGGCACACGGGCGCGGCGATGCTCGCGCGCGTCGTCAACAACGTCGTCACCAACTCGCCCACGGCGGGCATCTGCGTCATCAACGACGACGACACGCTCCCCATCCCGGACCTGACCATTGCGCACAACACGGTCGTGGGCGCGCCCCGCGGGCTCATCGTGCGCGACGCCATGCTGCGCATGCAGGTACAGAGCAACCTCTTCACCTCCGTCACCGAGGACGCGCTGCTCCTCTCGACGGCCGCGATGGCGGGTACGACGCTCGACGGGGATTCGGTCGGCCCCGGTGCCGCCTGTCCGGTCCGCTGGCGCGTACCGGGGTTCACCACGCTCAGCATCCCCGACACGGGCGGCACGTGCAGCACGCTCGCGGCCTTCGCAGCCGCGAGCCCGCCGAACGAGGCGTCGGGACCCGACCCGACGGCCGGAGCGGGCGGCGTCACCAGCACGACCACGACGCTGACGCCACCGTCGACCACGACCTCGACGACGCTCGTGACGCAGGGTCAGCTGAGCGGCCGCAAGCTGCTCTTGAAGGACGGCACCGGCCCCAAGCGCTTCACGATCGTGTCGTCGGACCAGGACCAGCTGACGCTGGGCGATGCAGACACGGTGGCGTCGCTGATCGCCCAGGGCGGGAGCCTCAGGATCACCGCGGTTGGCGGCGACGCCTTCTCGCAGACGTACCCGCTGCCCCCCGCGAGCTGGCAGCTCCTGCTCCAGCAGCAACCCGGGCGCGGGGTCTTCTACCGCGCGCGCGGCGGTCCCGTGAGCAAGGTGCGGTTCGTCGCCGGCAAGAAGCTGCTGATGGTGGGGAAGTCGCCCGACCTCCAGCAGAGTCTCGGGTCGGAGCCGTCGCAGGTCCAGGTGGAGCTGCGTATCGGACCGCGCCGCTACTGTCTCGTGTTCGGCGGCGATCGCAAGCAGTTCATCCCCGACGCTCGCTTGATCCTGACCAACGCGCCCCGCCCGACCGCGTGTCCCTGAACACAGTGGCACGCGGTGCCCCTGACCCGCGATCGTCCGGTTGCGCGTCTCGTGCGCGCGCGATACCGGTCGGCGCATGCATCGTCTCGCGGCTTGCGTGCTCGGCGCCGTCCTCGTCGCGTCGACCAGCGGCGCCGCCTCGGTCAAGGAGGCGCTCGACAAGCTCCAGGCGCGCTACGACACGACGAAGACCATGGAGGCCGACTTCCAGCAGACGGTCGAGTCGCCCACGCTGGCGGCGCCCCTCAAGACGAGCGGCAAGGTCGCCTTCGAGAAGCCGAACCGGATGCGCTGGGACTATGACCCGCCGGACAAGCAGACGATCGTCGGCGACGGGGCGACGCTCTGGCTCTACCAGCCGGACATGAACCAGGTGATCAAGACGCCGCTCGGCGAGGCGTTCCAGGCCGCGACGCCGCTCACGTTCCTGTCGGGGCTCGGGCGTCTCGAACGCGACTTCACCGTCACCCTCGAGAGCGAGACGAAGGACGCCTGGGTCTTGAAGCTCGTGCCCAAGAAGGACGCCGCGCTCGGCACGCTCCGGCTCACGGTCCGCAAGGACGACGCGTCGATCGCCGAGGCGCGCATCACCGACTCGGTCGGCACGACCACGCGCATCGCGTTCTCGAACGAGAAGCGCAACGGCACGATCGAGGCGGCCCGGTTCACGTTCACCCCGCCGGCCGGGGTTGACGTGGTGAAGCCCCCCGCCTATTGACCCGGGGCTTCTCCGATGCCGTCGTTCGACGTCGTGTGCGAGCTCGACCTCCAGGAGGTCGACAACGCCATTCAGCAGGCGCTCCGCGAGCTGGGCAACCGGTTCGACTTCAAGGGTACCCGCTTCGAGGTGCGCCGCGAGGCGCATGCGATCCACCTCCTCGCGCAGGACGACTTCAAGCTGCGCGCGCTCTCCGAGATCCTGGAGCAGAAGCTCGCCAAGCGGCAGGTCCCCTTGAAGGCGATCAAGGCCGGAGCGATCGAGCCGGGCCCGGCCGGCACCGCGAAGCGGCAGCTCGACCTGCAGCAGGGCATCGCCACCGACAGGGCGCGCGAGATCGTGAAGCTCGTGAAGGAGGCCAAGCTGAAGGTGCAGGCCGCGATCCAGGCCGAGCAGGTGCGCATCTCCGGCAAGAAGCGCGACGACCTGCAAGCCGTGATCGCGCTCCTGCGCAAGCAGGACTGGGACCTGGCGATGCAGTTCGTCAACTTTCGCGACTGAGCAGCGGATGACCGGGAAGCGCGTTCACCTCCTGACGCTCGGGTGTCCGAAGAACCAGGTCGACAGCGAGCTCATGCTGGGCGTGCTCACGCGTGGCGGCCACGAGCTGGTGCTCGACCCCGAGTCGGCCGACGTGCTGGTCGTGAACACGTGCGCGTTCATCGGACCCGCGAAGGAGGAGTCGATCGACGCGATGCTCGAGGCCGCGCGCGTGAAGGCGGGGCGCGAGGGCCGGCGGCTCGTGGTCACGGGATGCCTCGCCCAGCGCTACGCCGACGATCTCGCGACGTCGCTTCCGGAGGTCGACGTCTTCGTCGGTACGGGCGATCTCACGCGCATCGCCGAGGCCGTCGAAGCGCCGCCGGCGGACGCGCCCGTCGTGTACCGTGGCGCCCAGCACGTGCTGCCGCCCCACGGCGTCTCGCCGCGCGTGCGTACGGGCGCCTGGTGGAGCGCGTACTTGAAGGTGTCGGAGGGCTGCGATCACACCTGCAGCTTCTGCATCATCCCGAAGATCCGCGGTCGCCACGAGAGTCGCGGCGTCGAGGACCTGATCGCGGAGGCCGAGCACCTGGCGGCCGACGGCACGATCGAGCTGAACCTCATCGCCCAGGACCTGACCGCGTACGGTCGCGATCTCCCGGGCGACGTCTCGCTCGCGACGCTGCTGCGCGCCCTCGCGATCCGCGTGCCCGCAGTGCGGTGGCTGCGTCTGCTCTACGCCTATCCGTCGTCGGTGACCGACCAGCTGCTCGAGGTGATGGCGACCGAGCCGGCCGTCTGTCGCTACCTCGACATGCCGCTCCAGCACATCGCCGACGGGATGCTGCGCGCCATGCGTCGCGAACGCAGCGCTCGCGCGATCCGGGAGCTCGTGGCTCGCATTCGCGCCGCCGTTCCGGGGATCACGCTGCGCTCGTCGTTCATCGTCGGCTTCCCCGGCGAATCGGACGACGACGTGCGAGCGCTCTGCGACTTCCTCGAGGAGGCGCGGTTCGAGCGCGTCGGCGTGTTCCGTTACTCCAAGGAGGAGAACACGCACGCCGCGACGCTGCCCGGCCACCTTCCCGAGCGCACCAAGCGCGAGCGGTACGAGCGCGTGATGGAGACGCAGGCGCGCGTGGCGGCGCGCCTCGCCCGCGCGCACGTGGGCCGCGAGGTGGACGTCCTCGTCGAGGATGAAGCGGCGCCCGGACTCCTCGTCGGGCGCACCTCGACGCAGGCGCCGGAGATCGACGGAACGATCACGGTGCGCGGCGACGCATCGCCGGGCGATCTCGTGCGGGTCAGGGTGACTGACACGGACGTGTATGACCTTCGCGGCCAGATCGTTGCCACCGTTGACACCGCGGTGCCAACCCCTTAGATTCCGCCGCCCTAAGCAATGCGAAAGGCGTTCCTCAAGAAGTCGCGCGAGACCCTGCAGGAGATGCGGTCGCACCTCCTGCGGACGGTTCAGCAGGACCTCTCCCAGGGCCGAGACCAGAGCAAAGACGAGGGGATGGACACCTACGACCTCGCCAGCGACGCGCGCGATCGCGAGATCAGCCACATCCTGACCGACCGGGACCGGGAGAAGCTCGGGGCCATCGACGAGGCGCTCACCCGGGTCGACGACGGGACCTACGGGCTGTGCGAGGACTGCGGGGCCGACATCGCCGAGGGCCGTCTTCAGGCTTTGCCGTTCACCCGTCTGTGCGTGTCCTGCCAGGGCGACCGCGAGCGCGAGTCGAAGATCAACAAGCGCTACGAGGAAGACCGCACCTTCCGCAGGCTCGGCACGGGCGACGGCGACGACGAGAGCTCCTGAGCCGGCGTCAGCGCGTCCCGATCCAGCCGACCGAGCCCGTGAGGCCGTGGGCCAGGGCCCACACCGCCGCCCAACCGATGATCGTCGTGAGGACGGCCCGCGTCGGCTCGAACCCCTGGACCCGCTCGATGCCGCGGGTGTGCAGATACCAGGCGTAGACGCACGGGATCGCAGCGAGCAACGGGACCCAGAAGGCGACCGCCGGCGCCGAACCGTACGCGACCGCACGGAAGACGGGCTCGAAGCCGGCGCTCCCATCGAAGAGCTGCTGGCTCGCGAGCGTCATGACGGCCGCGAGCAGGAAGCTGCCGATCACGACGCCCAGGAATGCGCCGATCGCCACGGTGAGGCTCCAAGACACGAGGTACGCGCCCGCGGCGTTGACGCTCGCGCAGGTGACGAGAAATCGGATCGGGTCGCCGAGCCCGCCCGTCTCCGGCATCGCGGCGAAGAAGGCGCGTGGATCCGAGACGACCTGCTGCCAGGTGGTGACGAAGTCGGCGGGTGGGCTGGGCTCGACTTCGGGCGTCGTCGGCTCCATGGCGTCGATATAGCCGCGCCTCGAGCGACGGTCCAGGCATGACCACCGCGGACACGCTTCGAGCCGACGCGCGCGCGTGCTTCGCCGCCGCGCTGGCGGCCGTCGATCCCCGCGCCTGCGTCGCACGCTGCCTCGCGCGCGACGGCGACGCGCTCGTGCTGCGCGATCGCGACGCCCGCGAAGTGGCGCGGCACGCCGGGCCGGTGGTGGTGGTCGGCGCGGGGAAGGGCGTTGCGGCGATGGCCGCGGCGGCGGTCGCGGCGCTCGGTCCCGCGCTCGCGCACGGCATCGTGATCGCTCCGCATGGGACCACCAGCGCCGGCCTCGGATCGATCGCGCTGCGCACGGCGGCCCATCCCGTTCCGGACGCCGCCGGCGTCGCCGCGACCACCGATCTGCTGCGCGCGGTCGCCGCCGCGCCCGTCGATGCGCTCGTCCTGGTCCTCCTTTCGGGTGGGGCGTCGGCGCTCCTCGTGGCGCCCGCCCAGGGCATCGCCTTCGAGGAGAAGCGCGAGCTGACACGCGCGCTGGTCGCGGCGGGCGCGGAGATCGGCGGCCTCAATGCCGTCCGCAAGCACCTCTCGGCCGTGAAGGGAGGCGGCCTCGCGCGCGCCGCCGCCCACGCCGCAGCCGTATGGACGCTCGTGCTGTCCGACGTCGTCGGCGACGATCTCGCGACCATCGCGTCGGGTCCGGCCGAAGCCGACCCGACCACCTACGCCGACGCGCTGGCCGTGATCGAGCATCATGCGATCGCGATGCCTCCCTCGATCCGCCGGCACCTCGGCGACGGCGCCGCCGGCGCGATCGCGGAGACCGCCAAGCCCGGCGATCCGGCGACCACGCGCGTACGCTCGGTCCTGGTCGGCCGCAACGCCGACGCCCTCCGCGCCGCCGGCGTCGAGGCGAGGCGGCGCGGCTACCACGTGACCGGGTGGCCGGCCGCCCTCGCCGGCGATGCGGCGATCGCCGGCCGCGCCCTGGCGCATGCGATCGCCCGGGCCACGTCGGCCGAGGCCATCGTCGCCGGTGGCGAGACGACCGTGCGCGCCTTGCCGGGCGGTTTGGGGGGGCGCTCGCAGCACCTCGGGCTCGCGGCGGCGCTCGAGCTCGCTGGGTCGTCCGCCGTGCTGCTCGCCGCGGGCACGGACGGCGTCGACGGGCCGACCGACGCGGCCGGCGCGTGCGTCGACGGTGGGACGATCGAGCGGGCGCGCCGGCGCGGACTCGATCCCGAGGCCGCGCTCGCGGCCACCGACAGCCATCGCCTGCTTGCCGCGACCGGCGATCTGATCCGCACGGGCCCGACCGGAACGAACGTCGCCGACGTCGTGGTGGCCCTCGCTCGGCCGGCGTAGTACATGGATCGATGATGCGCCGCGGCGTCGGGAACGTCTCCGAGATGTTCGTCTCGTTCCAGGGCGAGGGTTTGCATGCCGGGCGTCGCCAGCTGTTCGTCCGCTTCGGGGGCTGCCCGCTGCGCTGCCGCTACTGCGACACGCCCGACAGCCTGCTTCCCACGGCGGAATGCCGCATCCTCGGTCCCGACGGCGAGCACCGGCTGCCCAACCCGCTCGAGACGGGCGAGCTCGCCCGCGAGGTGCGGGCGCTCGTCGCGGCCGCGCCGCCGCTGCACGCCGTCGCCGTGACCGGCGGCGAGCCGCTGGCGCAGATCGACTTCCTGGTGGCCTGGCTGGGCGCGGACGGCCCCGGTCTGCCCGTGCTCCTCGAGACCGCCGGCATCCTGCCCGCCCGTCTCGAGCGGGCGCTGCCGCTGGTCGACATCGTGAGCCTCGACTTCAAGTGTCCGAGCAACACGGGCGAGCGCGCGCGGTGGGACGAGCACCGGGCGTGTCTCGAAGCCGCCGTGGCAGCGCAGCGCGACGTCTACGTGAAGATGCCGGTCGACGCCGGGACGCGACCCGAGGAGGTCGAGGACGGCGCGCGGATCATCGCGGTGGTCGGGGCGAGCGTCCCGCTCTTCCTGACGCCGCTCAGCGAGCCGTCGACCCCGCGCCTCACCATCGACGCGCACGGGCTCGAGCGGCTGCAGGCGGTCGCGAGCCGGCACGTCCCCGACGTCCGCGTGCTCCCCCAGCTTCACAAGGTGCTCGGCATCCTGTGAAGCCGGTCCGCGTCACGCTCATTCCCGGCGACGGTATCGGCCCCGAGGTGACGGCGGCCGCGGCGCACGTGATCGAACGCGCCGGCGCGCGCATCGTCTGGGACGTGCAGCTCGGCGGCAAGGCCGCGCTCGACAAGGTCGGGAATCCGGTCCCCGACGCGCTCCTGGCGTCGATCAAGAAGAACCGCGTCGCGCTGAAGGGCCCCCTCGAGACCAGCGTCGGACACGGCTACCGCAGCATCAACGTGACGCTGCGGAAGTACTTCGACCTCTACGCCAACCTCCGTCCCGTGCGGACTCTGCCCGGAATCGCCACCTCGTTCTCCGACGTCGACCTCGTGGTCGTGCGCGAGAACACCGAGGACCTGTACTCGGGCATCGAACATCAGGTGGCGCCCGGGGTCGTCGAGAGCGTGAAGGTCATCACCGCCCGCGCCTCGCGCCGCATCGCCCACTTCGCCTTCGAGTTCGCCACGCGCGAGAAGCGCAAGACCGTCACGGCGATCCACAAGGCCAACATCATGAAGCTCTCCGACGGCCTCTTCCTCGCCTGCGCCCGCCAGGAGGCGTCGCGCTACCCGAAGATCAAGTACCGCGAGCTGATCGTCGACAACGCCTGTATGCAGCTCGTGCTGCGGCCGCAGGAGTTCGACGTGCTGCTGCTCGAGAACCTCTACGGCGACATCGTCTCGGACCTGTGCGCAGGCCTGGTCGGCGGGCTCGGCGTGGTGGCCGGCGCGAATCTCGGCGCCCGCGTCGCGATCTTCGAGGCGGTCCACGGCACCGCGCCGGACATCGCGGGCCAGAATGCCGCCAACCCCCTCGCGGTCATCTTCTCGGGCATCATGATGCTGCGGCACATAGGCGAAACCCGCGCCGCTGCGCGCCTGGACCGCGCGGTCGGGCGGTTCCTCGAAGAGGGCAAGGTGCGCACGCGGGACCTCGGCGGTCGCGCGACCACGCGGGCGTGCGCCGAACGGATCGCGGCGCTCCTGTGAGGCGACGGCGATGATCGCGTGGCGCCGCACGGCCCTCGAGGCGCTCGAGCGGGACGCCTTCGACGTGCTGGTCGTCGGCGGGGGCATCAACGGCGCGGGCATCGCGCGCGACGCCAGCCTCCGCGGCATGCGCGTCGCCGTCGTCGACCAGGCCGACTTCGCGTCGGGGACGTCAAGCCGATCCTCGAAGCTGATCCACGGCGGCCTGCGCTACCTGGAGCAGGGACGCATCCGGCTCGTCCTCGAGGCGACGCGCGAGCGCGAGCGCCTGCGCCGGCTGGCGCCGCACCTCGTGCGCCCGATGCGCTTCGTGTTCCCTCTCTACAAGGGCATCTCGATCGCGCCCTGGATGCTGTCGATCGGCCTCTGGGGCTACGACCTGCTCGCCGGCGTACGCAACGTGAAGCGCCACCGGATGCTGCGCCCGGCCGACGTGGAGCGCCTGGAGCCGGCGCTGCTGCGCGAGGGGCTGCGCGGCGCCGGCGAGTACTGGGATTGCTGGACGAACGACGCCCGCCTCGTGGTCGAGACGATGCTCTCGGCGGTGGAGCACGGCACGGTCGCGCTCTCGTACGCGGAGGTGACGGCGTTCGAGAAGGACGCCGGACGCATCGTCGGGGCGCGCGTGCGCGATCGGCTGTCCGGGCACGAGGTGGTCGTCCGCGCGCGGGTGGTGGTGAATGCGACGGGCCCGTGGGTCGATCGCGTCTGCGCGCTCGACGCGCCGGCGCCGCCGCGCCTGCGCTTGACGAAGGGCGTGCACGTCGTCGTTCCGCGTGCCCGCATCGGCCACGAGGCGGCGATCGCGCTGCCGGCGGTGCAGGATCGCCGGGTGATGTTCGTGATCCCGTGGGATACGCACACGCTGGTCGGGACGACGGACACCGACCATGCGGGCGGTCCGGAGACGCCGCCCGTCGTCGAGGCGAGCGACGTCGCGTACCTCCTCGAATCGGTGAACCACTACTTCCCGGCGGCACGCCTCGTCCCGGGCGACGTGGTGAGCGCCTTCGCCGGGCTGCGCCCGCTCGTGGCACCCGCGCCCGGCTCGGCCGAGAAGCCGTCCGACGTGTCGCGCGAGGAGGAGATCTTCACGTCGGCCGCCGGCCTCGTCACGATCTGCGGCGGGAAGCTCACGACCTACCGGATCATTGCAGCAAAGGTCGTGGACCACGTCGTGACGGCGCTCCGCGTGCTCGGCGACGGGCCGCAGTTCGGTCCCTCCACGACCGGCGACGAGGTGTTCCCGGGGGGCGACGTCCCGCCCGAGAGGGTCGCCGCGGAGATCGCCGCGCGCGACGGGCGGGCGGTGGGTCCCGGCGTCCTCCGGCACCTGGCGGGGCGCTACGGCCGTCGCGTGTCGCGCGTCCTCGGCGTCGTCGCGCGCGACGCCACGCTCGCCGGGCCGATCCTGCCGGCGCTGCCCGACCCGCGCGCGGAGGTCGTGACGGCGGTCGAGGACGAATGGGCCATCACCCTGGAAGACGTCCTGCGGCGGCGCACGCAGCTGGCGCTCTTCGATCCACAGGCCGGGTCCGGCGTCGCGGGCGAGGTGGCTCGCCTCATGGCGCCGCCGCTCGGGTGGTCCGCCGAGGCGACCCAGGCCGCCGCGCGCGGCTACGGCGAGCACGTCGCCGAGGAGCAGCGCCGGTGGCGGTGAAGGCGGCGCGGGCGCGTCCACGGCCAGGCCTGAACGTCGCTCGCGAAACCGCCCCCGCCAGGGCAAAGCGGGCTCGCGCCATCGCCCGGGCGCTCGATCGCACTTATCCCGACGCCTGGTGCGAGCTCGACTACCGCACGCCATGGGAGCTGCTGGTCGCCACCATTCTCTCGGCGCAGTGCACCGACAAGATGGTGAACCAGGTGACCCCGGCTCTGTTCGCGGCCTACCCCACGACCACGGCGCTCGCGGCTGCTCCGGCGGCCGACGTCGAGGCGCTCATCAAACGCACGGGATTCTTCCGGCAGAAGACGAAGTCGATCCAGTCCGTCGCCCGGGCGGTCGCCGATTCGCACGGCGGCGAGGTGCCGAGCGACATGGACGCGCTCACGAAGCTGCCCGGCGTGGGCCGCAAGACCGCGAACGTCGTGCGCGGCACCGCCTTCGGCCTGCCCGCCATCTTCGTCGACACCCACGTGCGCCGGCTCGCGAACCGGCTCGGCCTCACGGTCGAGGACGATCCGGACAAGATCGAGGGCGATCTGCAGCGCCTGCTGCCGCCGCGAGCGTGGACTGCGTTCGCGCATCGCTTGATCCACCACGGGCGCCGCGTGTGCGCCGCGCGCAAACCTCGCTGCAGCGGCTGTGCGCTTCGCCGCTGGTGTCCGCAGATCGGCGTCACGAGCGCCGCCTGACGCCGGTTGTGGCGAGGTATTTTGTTGACAACGCGGGGACCCGACGTTAGGGTCGGTCCGGGGTTCGGGTGAGCGCGCAAGCGTTCGGATAGTGTGGAGTTTCGGCGGATGGCGGTGTACACGGCGCTCGACAAGGACGCGCTCGCGGAGCTGATCGAGGACTACGGGCTCGGACGGCTCGTCACGTCGCACGGCATCCCGAGCGGCTCGGTCAACACGAACTACGTCGTCGACACCGCGCGCGGAAGGCACCTCGTGCGCATCGACGAAGTGAAGGGCGAGCTCGACGTGAAGCGCGAGCTCGATCTCCTGCTCCACCTGCGCAAGCAGGGGTTCGCGTGCCCGCAGCCGCTCGCCGACCGCAAGGGGCGCTACTATCGCGAGCAGGGCGGCAAGTTCGTCTCGGTCTACCGCTACATCGACGGGCGCGTGGTCGCGGTCGAGCGGCTCGGCGCCGATCGGCTCGAGCAAGCCGGGCGGATGCTCGCCGAGCTGCACGGCCTCGGCAAGCAGTACAAGAAGGGCATCGAGAACCGCTTCAGCTACGAGCGCGTGGCCGAGATCTACGCCTCGGTGCGCGACCGCCTCCCCGCCTACTTCAAGCGCATCGTGCGCACGCTCGACGACGAGATCGAGTACCTGCGCCACTACCTCGAGCCGAAGCTGCCGCGCGGCATCATCCACGGCGACCTCTTCCCGGACAACCTCCTGTTCAAGGGAGACAAGCTGGTCGCGATGCTCGATTTCGAAGCCGCCGCGCGCGGGCGCTTCGTCTTCGACCTGGCGACGGCCGTGAACGCCCTCGCGTTCGTGCGCGACCAGTACGACTTGAAGCGCTTCGAGGCGCTCATGGCGGGCTACGAGTCGCTGCGGCCCCTGTCGCTGGCCGAATGGGACGCGTTTCCGAACGAGCTGCGCCTCTCGGCCCTGCGCTTCACGATCACCCGCCTGCGCGACTTCTTCCTGCATCCGGTCGAGGAGGGGACGCGGGTCGACAAGGACTTCCGCGAGTTCTACGAGCGGCTGCGCGTCTTGCGCCGGGAGCGCGAGGGGGGCATGGAAGGGCTCCTCATGGCCATGGCCACCGGCTACGACTACCGGAAGTATCAGCGGGTGAAGGCGCTCGAGCGCAAGGGCTCGAAGTAGCCCGGGGCCGCCGTGCGCATCGACGCACTGTACGGCCGGGGGCGTCCGGTCGTCTCGTTCGAGTTCTTCCCGCCGGCCACGCCGGAGGGCGAGGCGGGGCTCATGCGCACGATCGAGGCGCTGGGGGCGCTGCGCCCCGACTTCGTCTCGGTCACGCGCACGGGCGCGAAGCCTCGCGAGGCGCCGGTCGAGCTGGCGGCGCGCATCAAGCGGCTCGGCATCGAGAGCGCGGCGCACATGACGTGCGTGCGGGACTCGCGCGACGAGATCGCGGCACTGCTCGACCTCATGGTCGCGCGCGGGATCGAGAACGTCGTCACGCTGCGCGGCGACTATCCGCCCGATGCGGCGTTCCGGCGCCCCGCGGACGGATTCCAGTACGCGGCCGATCTCGTCGCGTTCATCCGGGCGCGCGGCTATCCGCTCTGCATCGCGGCCGCGGGGCATCCCGAAGGGCACCCCGAGTGCCGCGACCTCGACCTCAGCGTCGACCACCTGCGCGCGAAGGTCGACGCCGGCGTCGACGTCGTCATCACGCAGCTCTTCTACGACAACCGCGACTACTTCGCGTTCGTCGAGCGCGCACGCCGGACCGGGATCACGGTGCCGCTCGTCGCGGGCATCATGCCGATCACGAACTGGCCGCAGATCGAGCGCATCACGCGCCTGTCCGGCAACCAGGTACCCGCCCCGCTGCGCGAGCGGCTCGAGCGCACGCGCGACGACGAGCGCGCCTCGATGGAGGTCGGTATCGAGTGGGCGGCGCGCCAGTGCGCCGAGCTCCTGCGCGCCGGCGCGCCCGGCATCCATTTCTACACGCTCAACAAGTCGCCGGCGACGCGGGCGATCTTCGAGCAGCTGCGTCGCGAGGGGCTCGTCGGCGCGTGACGGCCGCGCGGTCGTGCGCGGTTGCCGGAGCGAGACCCATCGGCTAGGTGCCCGGCCATGCCGGCACTGGACCTCGAAGCGCACGTGGCGAGCCTGCTGCAGGCGCTCGACCCGGAACCGCGGCGCGAGGGCCTCGTGCGCACGCCCGAGCGGGTGGCGCGCGCGCTGCGCTTCCTCACCCGCGGCTACGAGCAGGACCCGGAGACCGTCATCAACGGCGCCCTCTTCACCGAGGACTACTCGGAGATGATCCTCGTCAAGGACATCGACTTCTACTCGTTGTGCGAGCACCACATCCTGCCGTTCTTCGGGCGCGCCCACGTGGCCTACATCCCGCGCGGCAAGATCGTCGGGCTCTCGAAGATCGCCCGCCTGGTCGAGGTGTTCGCGCGACGACTGCAGGTGCAGGAACGGCTCACGACCCAGGTCGCCGACACGATCGAGCGGCATCTCCAGCCCCTCGGCGTCGCGGTGGTCACGGAAGCCGAGCACTTGTGCATGCGAATGCGCGGCATCGAGAAGCAGAACTCGACGGTCGTCACGAGCGCCATGCGCGGGGCCTTCCAGACGAACTCCAAGACGCGCGAGGAGTTCATGACGCTGTTGCGCCCGCGGTGATCGGCGCGCGCGTCGCCGCGCAGGCGCTCGAGCTCCTCGGCCCGATCGACGGGCCGATGGTGGTCGTCGGGGGCGGCGCGACGCTCTCGTCGCGGCTGCCCGCGGCGCGTGACGGCGAGGCGGCCGCCGCAGCGATCTGCTCGTTCCTGGGCGAGCCCGCCGACGCCGCGGCGCGTGGACGATGCCTCGACGCGATCGCCGCGCGCCTCGTCCCCGGCGCGCCGCTCGTGGTCGTCGACCACAACCAGCCGCGGGCGTGGTGGCCGCGCGTCCTCGCCTGCGTGCCGCTCGCGCTCCGCGGCCTCGGGCCATCCCGCGCGCGCCATCCGGTCGCGCGCGAGGTGCGCGACCACGGCTTCACGATCGAGCGCCTACGGTTCGCCGCCGGCGAGCGCGTGCAGCTCGTGCTCGCGCGTCGGTGCTGACCCCTCAGAACCGCCCGAACCAGGGCGTCGACCGCTTCCCCGGATGCTCGACGACGATATTGTAGTGCGCGAGAAGCCGGCCCTGGGCGCGTCGCCAGGCCGCGACGTCGATGTTGTGCTCGAACTTCGCCCGCACCTCCGCCAGACGGGCTTCGGTGAGACGAGTCTGGAAGTCGAGCAGATCCTTGGTCGTCGCCATGCCGACCTCGTGCCGCTTCTCCTGGTTGCGGAGGTTCTCCTGGGCGAGCTCGCGCGCGACGCGGGCGGTATCGATCCGCTGGCGGCTCGCGGTGACGTCGGCGACGGCCTGTCGCACCTCGAGCGTGATCTGCGACAGCAGCTCGCGGTGGTTCAGCTCCGCCTGGTCGAGCTCGATCGTGCTGCGAGTGTGCGTGCTCTTGGCGAGCGCGTTGTCGAGTGGAACCGTGAGCTGAATCCCGAACGAGTATGAGGTGTAGTCGCCCGAGAGGAGTCCGCCGCGGCTGCCGCGGGTCCCGTACGCGTCGGTCTGGGACCCGTGAAGCGCGCTCGCGGCGCGCGGCCCCACGCATTGGTAGAGCGGGCGATCGAACGCGACCTGGACGCACCGGGTCCCCGGCGGATTGCCGGTCCGGTCTGTTTCGGAGATGAACTGCACGGTTGGTATCTGCCCCGTGCCGGAGAGCCCGTTGACGCCGTAGCCCCCTACGAGGTCGAGGCGGGGCAAGAGGCCGTTGCTTGCGGCTCGTTCGTCGATCTGACGCGCCTCGACGCCGAGCGCCGAGGCGTGGATCTCGGGTCGTTCGGTGAGCGCGATGGCGAGTGTCTCGTCGAGCTCCGCTTTGACGTCTTCGGGCGTCACATCCTCCGCCGGCTCGAGCGTTCGCGGCACGAACGTGCCCGCCGGGCGGAAGAAGCAGAGCTGGGCGAGCTGCTGGCGCGCCACGTCGAGCTCGTTGCGGGCCGTGATCAGGTTGGTGTCGCGTTGCGCGGCGTCGGCCTGCGCTTCGAGCACCGCCACCGGGGGGAGGAGCCCCACGCGCACGCGAGCCTCGTTTTCGACGACCGTCCGGTCGGCCAGCTGCTTGGCTTCCAGCGTCGCTTCGACGCTCTCACGCGCGCCCACGACCCGCCAGTAGGAGCGGATCACCCGATCCACGAAATCCGCGAGGTCGGCCTCATAGAGGTACACGGCGGAGTCGGCGGTGCGCTCGGCCGATCGGACGACGAGATACGAGAAATCCCAGCCGAAATCCCGCAAGAGCGGTTGCACGAGCGAGAAGCTGAGCGCCGGACTGTACTGCGGGCGGAAGCCGAGATAGCTCGCGTTGTTGTCCAGACGGTCGTTGAGGAAGTCGAACTGCAGCCGCGTGCTCGAGCGCAAGAGCTTCGACAGGTGGAAGTTCGCGTAACGGTCGTCGACGACGGAGGTGCGGGTGGCCGAGAGCGCGCTGGCGTTGGGCAAGATCTGGTGACGGTCGCCGATTTCGGAGGCCAAGGTCGGGTCGAAGTTGGACTGGGCCTCTAGAACACGGGTGCCGATCCGCGCCGGGTCGAGCCGCTTTGCGGCGATGCCGGGGTTGTTCTCGAGGGCGATCGCGATCGCCTCCTTCAGTGTGACGCGTTGGACTTCCTCGTCCCGCGTGATCGGCGACGGGACGTCGAGCGCGGGGCTCTTCGGAATGCCTTTCCACTGATCGAGCCACACCGCGCCGCGCCACGAGGGGCCCGCCGGTGGCGCAGCCGGCTCCAGCGGCTCCTCTGTGTGCGCGACGAGGGCCAGACCGAGCACGAAAAGTCCCGTCGCGACCCAGCCAGATGTGGCGCGCATGCGACGGCGCTACTCAATCGACGTCATGGAGTCAACGCGCCGGACTCGCCTTGACATTGCGCGCGGCCCGGGGCTAAACCGCAGCCGACATCTCCACCCTCGCACGACTGGCGTTCACGTGGAACTGACCACGGGGGAGTGCGGAACGACTAGCGGGCCGAACGCCTGGGCCCCGCGGTGATGTCGAACTCCACAGACGGGCTCAGGTGACATCGTGATCAAGTCGTATTTGCTCGCTCCGGGACCCACGCCGGTTCCTCCCGAGGTGCTGGCGGCGATGGCGCAGCCGATCATCCACCATCGCACGCCGCAGTTCGCGGCGCTGCTCGCCGAGGTGCAGCAGAGCCTCCGCGCGCTCTTCGGCACCTCGCAGGACGTGCTGGTGCTGGCAGCGTCCGGAACCGGCGCCATGGAAGGCTCGGTCACGAACCTCTGCTCGCCCGGCGACGAGGTCATCGTCGTCAACGGCGGCAAGTTCGGCGAGCGATGGACGAAGATCTGCCAGACGTACGGCGTCGCGGTGCGCGAGGTGCGGGTCGAGTGGGGACGCGCGGTGGTGCCGCAGATGGTCGAGTCGGCGCTCGACGCGTACCCGAAGGCTCGCGCGGTCTACATGCAGGCGAGCGAGACGTCGACCTGCGTACTGCACCCGGTCCCGCAGATCGCCGCGCTGACGCGCAAGCGCGAGACGCTGCTCGTCGTCGACGGCATCACGGCCGTCGGCGTGCTCCCGCTGCCGATGGACGACCTCGGCATCGACGTGCTCGTCACCGGCTCGCAGAAGGCGCTCATGCTGCCGCCCGGCCTCGCCTTCGTCTCGCTCTCCGAGCGCGCCTGGGCGGCGACCGAGCGGGCGAAGCTGCCGCGCTTCTACTTCGACTTCAAGCGCGAGCGGAAGGGCGTCGCCGAGAAATCCACGGCGTGGACGCCGGCCATCTCGCTGCTCTACGGATTGAAGGCCGCACTCGACCTGATGGTGGCCGAGGGCTGGCCGGGCATCTATGCCCGCCACGATCGGCTCGCGCGTGCGACGCGCGCCGGGGCACAGGCCCTCGGCCTCTCGCTCCTGGCGCCGGAGTCGCCGAGCCCCGCCGCCACCGCCGTCGTGCTGCCCACCAGCGTCGACGGCAGCGCGCTCTTCCGGTACCTGCGCGACAAGATGCGCGTCACCTTCGCCGGCGGCCAGGATCAGCTGAAGGGCAAGATCATCCGCCTCTCGCACCTGGGCTACGTGGGGGCCTTCGACATCGTCGTCTCGATCGCGGCCCTCGAGCTGGCCTTGAAGCACTTCGGTGCGAGCGTCGAGCTGGGCCGCGGCGTCGGAGCCGCCGAGGCCGTCCTCGCCGACGGTCTGCCGGCGCGCTGAGGAGAGGGGTCATGCGCTATCGCGTGCTCCTCTCCGACGCGCTCGGACCCGAAGGGCTCGCGCGCCTGCGCGAGCAGCCGGACCTCGACATCGAGGCGAAGCCCGGGCTCTCGCCGCAGGAGCTGTGCAGCCTCATCGGCGAGTTCCACGCGCTCATCGTGCGCAGCGGCACGAAGGTGACGGCCGAGGTGCTCGGCCACGCGACGAACCTGCGCGTGATCGGTCGCGCCGGCATCGGCGTCGACAACGTCGACGTCGACGCGGCGACCAAGCGCGGCATCGTCGTCATGAACACGCCCGGCGGATCGAACGTGACCACCGCCGAGCACGCCATCGCCATGCTGATGGCGCTCACACGGAACATCCCGCAGGCGGTGGCGGCCGTGCGGGCCGGCAAGTGGCCGCGGAACCTCCTCGGTGCCGAGGTCTGCAACAAGACCCTCGGCATCGTCGGCCTCGGCAACATCGGCACGATCGTCGCCGAGCGGGCGCTCGGGCTCCGCATGAAGGTGATCGCGTACGACCCGTTCGTCACCGCCGAGACGGCGGCGCGCATCGGCGTCGAGCTGGTGACGCTCGACCAGATGTATCCACGCGCCGACTTCATCACGATCCACACGCCGCTCACCGCGGAGACGCGCGGGCTCATCGGTCGCGAGGCGCTGGCGAAGATGAAGCGCGGCGTGCGCATCGTGAACTGCGCGCGCGGCGGCATCGTCGACGAGACGGCCCTCGCCGAGGCGATCGCCTCGGGGCAGGTCGCGGGCGCGGCGCTCGACGTGCTCGACAAGGAGCCGCCGCCGCCGGATCACCCGCTCTTGAAGATGGAGCAGGTGATCTGCACGCCGCATCTCGGCGCGCAGACGGGCGAGGCGCAGGTGAACGTCGCGATCGCGATCGCGCAGCAAGTGGCCGAGTTCCTCACCAAGGGGACGATCCAGAACGCGGTCAACGCGCCGTCGCTCTCGCCCGAGGTCCTGCAGGTGCTCCGCCCATACCTCCGGCTGGCCGAGAAGCTGGGCGGTCTCGCCGCGCAGCTCTCGCGCGAGACCCCGACCGAGGTGACGGTGTATCCGAGCGGCGACACGGCCGAGCGCGAGGTGAAGCCGCTGACGACCGCCGTCCTGCGCGGCCTGTTCGACAGGCTCCTCGACGAGGACGAGGACTACAGCGTCAACTACGTGAACGCCCCCGCGATCGCGCGCGATCGCGGCGTGCGCGTGATCCAATCGAAGACCCCGCACGCGGGCGCGTACCGCAACGCCATCGGCGTCAAGGTCGTGACGGCATCGGGGACGACGCGTGTCGCGGGGGCGGTCTTCGACGCCGACACCATCCGCGTGACCCAGATCGACGACTTCAAGCTCGAGGCCGTCCCCGAGGGATACATCCTGATGCTCCAGAACCAGGACGTGCCGGGCGTGGTCGGCCGGGTGGGAACGCTGCTCGGCGAGAACCGGATCAACATCGCCGGCCTCGAGCTCGGGCGCCAGCAGGTCGGCGGCATGGCGGTCTCGCTCTTCCACGTCGACGAGCCGGTGCCGGACGCGGTGCTGGCCGCGCTCCGCACGCACCCGCACGTCGTCGCGGCGACCCTGCTGCGGCTGTGAGCGGCGCGATGGGCGCAACCGCCGTCATCGGGACCCAGTGGGGCGACGAGGGCAAGGGGAAGATCGTCGATCTCCTCGCCGCCGACGCCGACATGATCGTGCGCTACCACGGCGGCAACAACGCCGGGCACACGCTCGTCGTCGCCGGCGAGAAGACGATCCTCAACCTCGTGCCGGCGGGCGTCCTGCATCCCGGCAAGGTCTGCGTGATGGGGCCGGGCATGGTGGTCGATCCCGAGGTGCTGATCCGCGAGATCGGCGCCCTGAAGGCGCGCGGCTACCTCTCCGACGACCGCTGGCTCCGCGTCTCGGAGCAGGCGCACGTCATCATGCCCTACCACCGCGCCATCGACCGCGCGCGCGAGCGGCTGCGAGAAGCGGGCGCAATCGGGACGACCGGCCGCGGCATCGGGCCGGCGTACGAGGACAAGATGGCCCGCACGGGCATCCGCCTCGGCGACCTCTTCGACGACGAGGGGTTCCGCGACGCGCTCGGACGTGCCCTGCGCGAGAAGAACGAGTACCTGCAGGCGCTCCTGGGCGAGCAGCCGCACTCGGCGAGCGAGATCGAGGCGCTCGTGCGGCAGTGGCGAGTCGCGCTCGCGCCGTTCGTCGCCGACGCCGGCGCCGACGTGCGCGCCGCGATCGCCGCCGGCAAGCGCGTCCTGCTCGAGGGCGCCCAGGGCATGCTCCTCGACGTCGACCACGGCACGTACCCGTACGTCACGTCGTCGAACTGCGTGGTCGGGTCGGCCTCGTCGGGCGCCGGCATCCCGCCCCGCGCCATCGGGCGCGTGATCGGGATCGCCAAGACCTACACGACGCGCGTCGGCGGCGGGCCGTTCCCGACCGAGCTGACGGACGCGCTCGGCGATCGCCTGCGGGCCGACGGCGACGAGTACGGCGCCACCACCGGCCGGCCTCGGCGCTGCGGCTGGTTCGACGCCGTCGTCGTGCGCTATGCGATCGCGCTCTCGGGCGTCGACGGCATCGCGTTCACGAAGCTCGACGTCCTGACCGGCATGGACCCGATCCGCGTCTGCGTCGCCTACGAGGTGGACGGCAGGCGGCTCGAGCTGCCGCCCGCCACGCAGCGCGGCTGGGCGCGCGCCAAGCCGATCTACGCGGAGCTGCCGGGCTGGAAGGAGCCGCTGGGCGCCGCGCGATCGCTCGCCGACCTGCCGGCCAACGCGCGCCGCTACCTCGACTTCCTCGTGAAGACGGTCGGTGCGCCGATGGTGATCCTGTCGATCGGCGCCGGGCGAGAGCAGACGATCCGGCTGGGCGACGTGTTCTGAAGGCGGCGCGCGCGTGGGGTCGCGAGGTCGGCGGGGGCGAGGCTTCGGCTTCGGCTCCGCCGCGCGACAAAACACTCGGCACGTCACGGTCTGACATTTCGTCGCGCCGCTTCGCAGGCGCCTCCGCCTCGCCCCCGCCGACCTCGCGACGCGACGCCCGCTACTGAGCGAACGCTTCGCCGCCGTCCTTGCGTCTGTCGCCGGCGGCGATCGGAGTGTGGGTTGGGGTGAGGCCCGTGGCGGCTACGGCGCCGGCGGCGGGGATGTCTTTCAATTGGTGACCGATCTTTTCGAGGGCGGCGCGGGTCTCGTTGGGGAGGGCGGGCTCGACGCCGAGGGTGGGGGGCGTCGCCTGGTCGTGGATGCGGGGAGCGTCGACGGCGGCGCGCAGGTCGCGTCCGAGGGCGACCACGCCGAGCACGGCCTGCACGACCCCGGAGATGATGAGCGGACCGCCCGAGCCGCCGACGACCAGCTCGGGGCGATCGCGGTCGAGCACGATGGTCGGAGACATGCTCGACTGCGGCCGCTTGCCGGGCGCGATCGCGTTGGCGTCCCCGCCCACGAGGCCGTAGGCGTTGCGCTGCCCCGGCAGCGCGAAGTCGTCCATCTCGTCGTTGAGGATCATGCCCGTGCCCGGGACCATCAGGCCCGAACCGAACGTCGTGTTGATCGTGGTCGTCATCGCGACGGCGTTGCCTTGGGCATCGACGACCGAGACGTGGGCGGTTCCGGCATCGACCACGAGGTCGGCGGTCGGCGAGCCGACCCGGTCCGGCGGGATGCGCGCGCGCAGGCGCCGCAGGCGCTCCGGATCGAGGAGCGTGTGCACCGGTACGCGCGCGTCGCCGTACCAGGCGGCCCGATCGGCGAAACCCTGGGCCATGGCGCCGGCGAGAAGGTGCGCGAACGCGCCGGGCGAGAGCGCTGGCAGGTCGTCGCCCGCGAGGATCCCGAGCATCTCGAGGACGACGCCGCCCGAGCCCGGCGGGGGAAACGTCACCACGCGACGCCCGGCGAAGCTGCCGACGAGCGGCTCGCGCCAGACCGGTCGATAATCCCGCACGTCGCGCGCCGTGAGGACGCCGCCGCGCGCCTGGACCAACGTCGCGATGGCCATCGCCTCCGCATCGACGGCGCGGCGGCCCCGCCGGCCGACCCGTTCGAGGGTCGCGGCGAGGTCGCGCTGCACGATGCGCGCCTCCGGCCCGGGGACGTTGCCGTCGGCGTCGAGGAAGACGGCACGCAGACCCGCGTCGGCGCGCAGCAGGTCCGTGCTCCGCTCGATCTGGGTGCGGAGGTGCGGGACGTCGCCCAGCCGAAAGCCGTCGCGGGCGAGGCGTACGGCCGGCGCAAGGTCGATCGCGAGCGGTAGCTTCCCGAAGCGGTCGTGCAGCACGACCCAACCCGCGACCTCGCCCGGCACCGCGACCGCGAGGCCGCCCTTGCGGGTGAGCGTCGGGTCGGGCTTCCCGTCGCGCAGGTAGCGGTCCGGCGTCGCGCCCGCCGGCGCCGTCTCGCGATAGTCGAGTGCGGCGTCGCCGCCCTGCGTATGCACGAGCGCGAAACCGCCGCCGCCGATCCCGCACGACGAGGCGTGGACGACGCACACGGCCGCCGCCGCCGCGATCGCGGCGTCGACCACCGATCCGCCGGCGCGCAGCGCGGCGGCGCCGGCGTCCGCGGCGAGCTGATGCTCGGTCGCGACGGCGCCCGAACGTGCGTCGGCGACCGCGATCCGCGTTGCCAGCACGACGACGCTGGCGAAGAGGACGGTGGCGTGGCGGCGCACGACGGGCGACTCGTAGCGGCCGCGCGCGGCTGGGGCAATCTCGCGCTTGTGGCGCGGCTCGCGTGTGCTATGGGGGCCGAGACGCGATGCAGGAAGCGCTCGGGGTGAGGACGAGCAAGGAGCCCTTCGGCGAGAAGGACTTCTACCTCGAGGAGCTGCGAGGACGGAGCGTGCTCGTCGCACTCGCGCCACGCGTCGTCGCCGAGCGGGCGCCGCTCGATCCGCTGGCTGCGACCATCGCCGAGCTGATGCGCAACGGCACGCGCGTGCTCGTGTGGTGGCCGGCCGGGCGGCCGGGAACGGAGCGGCGGCTGCTGGCGGCGATCGAGCGGCACCGCAAGTCGCGGCGCACGTCGGGCCGGCGGCGCGACGTCTCCCCGATGCTCCCGGTGCGACTCGGCAACCGCGCTTCCTGGGACGGCGAGGGGCTGCGCTCGCAGCTCTGGCCGCGCTTCCGGCGCGGGCGACTGTGCGTGCTGAGCGTGACCGGTCAGGTCGCGGTGTCCTATCCCGCGCACGCGACGACGCTCGCCACCGAGCTGCGGATCCCGAAGGTCGTCCTCGTCGAGCCGGACGGCGGGCTCGCCGCGGGCGGCTCGCGCCTCTCGTTCGTCGACGGGCACGTGCTCGACACGCTCCTCAGCCAGGGCGAGGCCGAGTGGACGGGCCTCGGCAACCGGCGCAGCCTCCTCGTCGCCGTCGACCGCGCGCTCGAGGATGGCGTCGAGTCGGTGAACCTCTGCACGCCGTCGGGCATCGGCGAGGAGCTCTTCACGTACACCGGCTCGGGCACGCTCTTCACCGTCGACGACTACTGCCGCGTGGGTCCGCTCGCGCTCGACGAGTTCGCGCAGGCCGAGCGGCTCCTCGGACGAGGGCAGCGCGAAGGCCTGCTCAAGTTCCGCACGCCGGAAGAGGTCGCCCACGTGCTGGCGACGGCCTACGGCGCGACCATCTGCAACCGGCACCTTGCGGGCGTGGCCGCGCTGCACACGGTGGCCTACGCGGACGATCGCGCGGGCGAGATCGTCGGGCTCTACACGATCACGCGGTTCAAGGGGGAAGGGCTGGGGGAACGGCTCGTCGGGGCCCTGCTGACCGAGGCGGCGCGGCGCAACCTCGAGTACGTCTTCGCCTGCACGATAGACGACCGCGCGGCGCAGTTCTTCGAGCGCATCGGCTTCGCGCGCGTGCCGCACGCGGCCGTGCCGGCCGCGAAGTGGATCGGATACGATCGGCGCCGGCGCCGTCGCGTCGGGACGTTCCGGCGAGAGCTCCGCGCCGCCACCTCGGAGGAGCGTGCATGACGGGATGGCTACGTCTGCTCGGCGTCGCGGTGATGGCGCTCGGATTCGCCGCGGCCGGCTACACGGGCACGCTCGCGCTCACCGACGCCGACTTCGCCAAGGCCAAGGACGCGTACGAGCGCCATGAGGATCATCCGCTCTTCAAGGCGGACTACTACGCCGCCGCGGGACGACACTGGGCGCTCGTCGCCGGCGCGGTCGCGTCGGGGCTGGGCGGGCTCGTGTTCGGGAGCATCTTGCTCGGGCTCGGCGGCATCAGCGCGCGACTCCCCAAGCCGGACTGAACCAGGGCCCAGAACGCAAAAGCCGGATGGACGACGCACGTCCACCCGGCTTTTTCGCGTCGAGCGTTCGTTACGGACGCTTGAAGAGGGTCTGCATCTTCATGGCGAGACCCATGTCGCCGGAGATCTTGAGCTTGCCGCTCATGAAGGCCATCTGGCCGTTCAGCTTGCCGGTGGTCATGTCGACGTAGTCGTTCGCCGCCATCGACATGGTCATGTTCGCCGACGGCGCGGTGCCCTTGCTCACCTCGGCCTTGCCGTCCTTGATCGTGACGTACCACTGCCCGCCGTTGTCGCCGGAGAGATTGAACTGGATCGTCGCGTTCACGCCCTTGGCAGCGTTCTGATCCAGCTGGGCCGGCATCGCCGAAAAGATTTCCTCAGGTGTCATGCTTCTACTCCTCCTCTTGTGGGGTGGTGGGGGCTGACCGCCTTAGGTAGGCTGGGAGTGGAGACCTTGTCAAGTAATGGAGGTCGTATCGACGCTCGCCGAGCGGCTCGCTCGCTCGGGCCTGAACCTCGTCGGCGCGACGAGCGTCGCCGCCTACGACGAACGCGTGCCGGCGCGTCACCGGATCGCGCCGCACCTGCCCGCGGCGCGGGGGCTGATCGTCGTCGGCAACGGAGGCGGCGCGTTCTGGGGGGCGTTCCGCGATGCCTGCCGCGCCCGGCCGGAGCGCGCCGAGCCGCCCGATCCGCTCGATCGCTTCACGCGCGAGGTGGTGACCGCCGCGGTAAACGAACCGGACGCGCGCTGCCTGTTTCCGTTCGACACGGCTCCCGTGCCGGTTGCGTTCCAGACGCTCGCCGAGGTCGCGGGGCTCGGCCGGCCGGGCCTCGTCGGCGTGCTCATCCACCCGGTCTACGGCCCCTGGATCGCGCTGCGCGCCGCCGTGGCCCTGCCGGACGTGCTGACGGCGGCGCGTCCGGCCGACGGCTTCGATCCCTGTCCCACCTGCACGCTGCGCCCGTGCATCGCGGCGTGTCCCGCAGCGGCGGTCGGGCCGCGCGGATGGGACGTCCCGCGCTGTGCCGCGCATCGCCTCGCGCCGGCCGACACGTGCGCCGGCGGCTGTCACGCGCGCATGGAGTGCGTCTACGGTCAGGCGCACCGCTATCCGTCGGCGGCGCTCGCGTTCCACCAGGCCTCGGCGCGCAGCGCGATGGCCGCCTACGCGAGCGCGCGCAGCAGCACTTGAGCGAGCGCCGGCGCACGGCCGGCCTCGTCGTGCTTCAGGTAGACGTAGGCGCGCTTCCAGCGCGTGATCTCGCGGATGCGCCGCGCCCAGTCGGCGAGCGCCGCGTCCGTGTAGTCGTCACGCCGCAGGCGCAGGTAGCCGAACGGTGCCGTCGCGATGAGCGGCGTCGTGAGCCCATCGGCGTCGGCGACGCAGAGGGCGGCGCGATGCTGCGCGAGCGTCTCGTAGATCTCGTCGACGAACCAGCTCGGATGCCGGAACTCGAACGCGGCCTCGGTGCGGGGCGGGAGGACGGCGAGGAAATCGGCGAGCCGCGGGGTGTCGGCGCGCAGGTGAGGCGGGAGCTGGAAGAGGAGCGGCCCGCACTGCTCGCCGAGGGTCTGCGCGAGCGTCACGAAGCGCGTCGTGATCTCCTCGGCCTCGCGCAAGCGGAGCTGGTGCGTGATGCGCTGCGGGGCCTTCAGGGCGAAGCGGAAGGCCGGCGGCGTCTGACGGCGCCAGCTCGCGAGCAGCGTCGCGGTCGGGAGGCGATAGAAGGAGTGGTTGATCTCGACCGTCTGGAAGGAGCCCGTGTAGAAGCGGAGCATGTCGCCGGCGGCCAGATCGGCGGGGTAGAAGGTCCCGCGCCACGACGGATAGCTGAAGCCGGACGTGCCGACGACGATGCGGGGGAGCTTGGCGATCGCGCTGCGCGCCATCGGGGCGCCTATCGTCGTTTCGCGGTGAGCCTTCGATACTGCGCCAGGTGGCGAAGGGCGTCGCGATGCCGGCCCGTCTTCTCGTACAGCAGGCTGAGGTTCCAGTGCGCGTCGGCGAGCTCGTCGTCGGCGTGGACCGCGTGCTCGTAGCAGGGCAGCGCTTCGACGGGACGCGAGAGATCCTCGAGCACGACGCCGAGATTGTACCACGCGAGCGCGCAGGTGGGATCGTAGCGAACGGCCTCGCGGAAGTGCGCCTCGGCCCCGACCAGGTTGCTCTCGGTGTGCAGCAGGCGGCCGAGGTTGATGCGCGCGACGATGTTGCCCGGGTCGAGGTCGAGGGCGTGGTGGTAGGCGGCGCGCGCTTCGAGCGGGGAGCTGTCTTCGATCTCCATCGCGAGGTCGCTCCACTGCTCGGCGGTGAGGCGCGGCAGCTTCGTGCGCTTCGGCGGCGGGAGATTCGCAACCGTCGTGGCACGCCGGAGCACGCTCTCGGTGTCGAAGTTGAACAAGAACTGGCCGGACTCGGGTTGCCAGCGCGTGGCGCCGTCCCAGGCGACGACGCGCTTGCCGTCGGCGTAGACCGAGAGCCGCGTGAGCGGCAGATCGCCGATCTGTCGGCGCAGGGACGTGAGCACGCGGCCGATCTTCCGGAGCGGCACGCGGCTCGCGAGCAGACCGCGCGTCGTGCGCAGCAGGACCAGGTCGACGAAGTCGAAACGCAGGTGCCCATGGCCGTCGCGTTGCGGCGCGACGAGGCCGGCGCGGACGCACTGGCGGAGCCGCCCGGCCGGCAATCCGACGATGCGCGCAGCCTGCTTGGTGTCGAATGCGGCGGGCGTGTCGATCCGGCGTTCGGGCGTCGTCACTGCTTCTTCTTCGAAGCAGCGCGCCCCGATCCGCCCGTCGCACGACGCTTGGAGGCGACGGCTACCACGGCGGCCGGCTTCATCGCTCCCGGCTTCCGTTCGCGCGCGAGGCTCTGCTTCAAGGCGTCCATGAGGTCGATCACCTGCGCGCGGGGCGTGGCCGGCTCGGCGATGGTCATCTCCTCGCCGGCGACCTTCTTCTCGACGATCTCGCGCAGCCGATCGCGATAGTGATCGTGATACTGCTCGGGCCGGAAGCCCTTCGACGTGAGCTGTCCCACCAGCTGCTTCGCCAGGTCCATCTCGCCCGCTCGGCGCTGGCCCGGCTCGCCGAGGCCGATCTCGCCGAAGGGCCGGACCTCGTCCGCGTAGTACAGCGTGTGGATCGCCAGGCCTTCCGCGATCGGACGGATCAGCACGAGGCGCTCCTTGCCGCGGCTCACGTGCTGCGCGACCGCGACCACGCCGGTCTCGCGCATGGCGTCGGCGAGCAGGTGATAGGCCTTGTCGCCGCCCTTGTCGGGGCCGAGGTAGTGCGAGGTCTCGAAATAGATCGGGTCGACCGCCTCGAGCGGCACGAACTCCTCGATGTCGATGCTCGGGCTCGCCGCCGCCTCGAGCGCGCGCAGCTCCTCGTCGGTGAAGGTGACGTACTGGTCCTTCGCCACCTCGTAGCCCCGGATGAGCTCGCTGCGCTCGACCACGCGCTCGTCGCGCGGGCAGTACACCTGCTGCTTGATGCGCGAGCCGCAGGCCTGATGGAGCATGTTGAAGGAGGGCGACTCCGAGTGCGTCGCCACGTAGAAGCGGACGGGGATCGAGACCAGGCCGAAGCTGACCGTCCCCGACCCCACCGAGCGCGCCGGCATGAGGATCAGGAAAGCGTACGGGCCGGGGCGATGTCAAACCGCCGGCTCAGACCTCGAGGGTGATGCGCCACAGGGGCCGCTCTTCGGCGACCCCGACCACGTGATGCCCGTTCGCCTCGGCGGCGCGGGGCAGATCCCGAACCGAGCGCGGATCGTCGACCAGGAGATCGACGCCGGAGCCGCGCGCGAGCGTCTCAAGCCAGACCTTGGCCTTCGCCCAGGCGAGCGGACACCGGACGCCGCGCAGGTCGAGGATCGCCCGCGCGACGTCCGGGTCGTGGCTCATGACCTGATCAGCTCGCCGGCGGGCACTGCTTCATGCAGCCGCGGAAGATCGTCCGGCAATTGGCGATGCCGTCACGCACGGTCTGGTCCTCGCGACAGGTGTCGCGGCAGACGAAGGCGGCTACCTGCGCGGCGTCGATGCACGCGTCGTCGCCGGGAGCGCAGAGCGCCTTGGCGGCGTCGAGATCGGTTCGGCAAACGCCGAGGCACGCCTCGAGCTGGTCCTCGAACGGCGCGACACAAACGGCGCGCGACGCCCGGCACCCCTCGGCGAAGGTGTGGTCGCAGTTGCGGCAGCCGTCTTTGTCGGCCTGGAACCCCTCCCGGCAATCGGTCTTGCAGGTCTTGTAGTCGTTCTTGGCCTGCAGGCGACACTCGGCCGTCGACGACTGGGCCGCGGCGACGCCGAACGTGAGGCCGATGGTCACGAGCGCGAGCACGATGAGCCTTGCCATGTACGTTCCCTCCCTCTCTATCGCGATGTACCCGCCGCCCTTCGGATGGTCAACGTGAAATCCGCCATTTCCGGCGCCGAACTTCGCCTTGACAGCCGCGAGGGGCCGGCGATAGGACCCCTTGTACCGGGCGGTACATGGCGACGCTGGCGACCCGACGCGTGACACGCGAGCTCCCCCAGGCCGACGACGTCCGGGCGCGCATCCTCGACGCGGCCGAGGCGGTCTTCGGGCAGCGCGGCTACGCCGGCGCGACGACGCGCGAGATCGCGGAGCGGGCGGGGATCGGGAAGCGGATGCTCTTCTACTACTTCCCGACCAAGGACGCCGTGTATCGCGCGGTGCTCGAGCGGGTCATCACCGGCCTCGTCGCGATCTACGAGCAGACGCGCGAGCAGCCCGGCCCGATCGGGCTCGGCGACGCGATCGAGGGCATCACGCGTTTCACGGCCCGGAACCTGCCCGGGATGAAGGTGTGGTTGCGCGAGATCATCGACGGGGGGCCGCACCTGGACGAGCTCACCCGGACGTACATCGTCCCGCTCTACCAGCGGGCCGGGGAGGGCGTGGCCGGCAACATGGCCTCCGGCGTCTTCCGCAAGAGCGATCCCGTGCATCTCATGGTGAACGTCGGCGGAGTCACGCTCTTCTACTTCCTCATCGCGCCCATGCTCCGCATCATCTGGAACCGCGATCCCCTGGATGCCACCACGGTCGGGGAGCGCGCCGCCGCGGCGCGCGATTGTCTGTTGCACGGGCTCGCCGGGCCGGCGGGTCCGAAGGAGACGTCATCGTGAGACGCGCCGTCGGGATCACGCTGGTGCTCGCATCGCTCGCGCTGCCTGCCTACGCCGGTCCAACCCGCTCGAGCCCGCTCGCCGTCGCGCCCGACGGCATCGTGTTCGCCGTCAATCCGGACTCGGCGACGGTCGCACGCCTCGACTTCTCCGGCATCACCGGGGTGCTGACGCACGAATCGCCGGTCGGGAAGTATCCGCGCACGGTGGCGGTCGCCGGCACGTACGTGTTCACGGCCAACCAGGGCGACGACACGGTCACGCGCTGCACCCAGGCCGACCTGTCGGGCTGCACGACCTCCGATCCTTCGCTCGGCGCCGGCTGCAATCCCTACGGGATCGCGCCCACGCCCGCTGGCGACCACCTCCTCGTGTCGTGCCAGGGGTCGAGCGAGCTGCTGATCCTCTCCACCTCGCTCGCGGTCGAAGCGCGTGTGAAGCTCGCGTGGCCGAACGCGCGTGCGATCGCCGTATCGAGCGACGGATCGAAGGCGTACGTGACGCACTTCCTCACCGAGGAGCCCGGCACCGACGGCCACGTCTCGGTCGTCGACGTCGCGAACAAATCCGTGTCGTCCGTCTTCGACATCGCCGCCGACCTCACGACCTGCGAGACGCAGAACTCGGGTCAGGGCGTGCTGAACCAGCTCTCGGCGATCGCGCTCATCCCCGACGGTGCCCCCGCCGAGGTGGCGGGCCAGCTCTGGGTCGGCGGCGCGCAGCAGAACAACGTCAGCAAGGGCCTCTTCAAGCGTGAGAGCGACGCCTTCTCGGACATGGTCGGGAAGGGCAAGAAGCGCCACCGCGTGTTGAAACGGGGCACGGCGCTCTTCCCGCTCCTCACGTTCGACCCGTTCCCGGACGGTGGCGTGACCCGCAACAAGTACAAGCCGGCGTTCCACGACGTGATCCGCTTCGGCATCGCGAAGCTGAACGCGGCCGACGGGTCGCGGATCGGCAAGGTCGACATCGACGAGGCCGCGCTCGCGACCGACATCGAGTTCTCGGCCGACGGCACCACGGCGTACGTCGTCGACCAGACCTTCAACAGCTATCACATCTTCAACACGCGCAAGGGTCAGGGCAGCGACGTCACGACCCTCTTTGCGGCGCCGGGGGCGAACGGCCCGGGCGGCGCCGATCCGATCGAGCCGTGCGTGCAGAACGCACTTGCGCCCGTCGTCGGCGAGCGCCCCTATCGCATGGCGCCGCAGGCACAGATCGTCACCATCGACGGCTACAATCCCGCCGATCAGTCCTTCCAGGCGGTCGACACGGGCGTCGATTTCGACGCCGTCGCCTACTACAACACCGGCGTCTCCATGATGCGGCCGGTGCCGGACGGCATCGGCACCGTGCCGCTGGGCGTGCGGCTCTCGCCCGACGGCCAGCGGGCGTACGTCTACAACTACCTCTCCCGCAACATCGTCCCGGTCGCCACGGCGCAGCCGCTCGACCCCGGCGGCAAGCCCGCGAACCTGCGCTGCACGGCGAACGGCACGGAGACCTGCGAGAGCGACAACGACTGCCCGGTGACGAACGGTTTCTGCAACCATCCCGGCGGCAATCCGTGCGCCAGCAACGCCGACTGCGGCGAGCTGGGGCCCTGCATCCTGTCGTCGAACTGCGTGCCGCTGATTCTCGGGCGGCCGGTCTCGACCATCACGGGCCGCTGCGTCGGCGGCGCGAGCGACGGCGTGGCCTGCAAGAGCGACACGGATTGTCCGGGGGGCGCCTGCAACGGCATCAAGGGCGATCCGCTGCCGCCCGCGCTCCTCGACGGCAAGATCCTCTTCACGACGGCCGCGCGCGACGCGAGCGTGCCGAACGAGACCGGGCTCGATCACCCTGCGCCACTCTTCAACAAGGCGCGCATCACCTGCGCCAACAACCCGGCGCAGGAGTGCCTCAAGAACGAGGAGTGCGGCGACAAGGCGCTGCGGCTGTGCTCGGTCGCCCACAGCGTGCCGGGCGAGGTCGTGAGCGCCGCGCACGACGCGTCGTACGTCTCGTGCACGACCTGCCACGCCGACTTCGGCGGCCAGGACGGCCGCACGTGGGACTTCTCGCAGTTCGGCGCCTCGCTGCGGAACACCATGGACCTCCGTGGCCGCGCCGGCTTCAGCCCCGGCACGTGCAACGCGGGCCCGCACGCCGGCGAGGCGTGCACGTTCGATGCCCTCTGCGGTGACGGGTACTTCTGCAAGGCCAATCCCGCGAGCGTTCCGCCGAACGTCCCGGCGTCCGAACGCGACCGCTGGTTCAATCCGATGCTGACGGTGCACTGGAACGGCGATCGCGACGAGGTCGAGGACTTCGAGTTCACGTTCCGCGAGCTCCAGGGCGCGGCGGATTGCGACGGGGTCGAGGATCTCTCCACCTGTCCGGGGGCGCTCGTGCAGCGCACGCCCGAGATGACGATGGAGCAGCCGCGGACGAACACCCAGGGTCAGAACGACGTCGAGCCCGATCTGGGCCCGCCGAACCGGAACCTGCCTGGCGTCGCGGGACACAACGTCGGCGTGCGTCTGACGCACCTCGCGGACTTCGTCTATTCGCTGACGGAGTTCCCGGGCAACCCGAATCCGCGCGACGCCGCCGCCGATCGGGGGCGCGCCATCTTCAACGATCCCATCACCCAGTGCGGCGACTGCCACAACGGCGGCCCCGGACCCGGCGCGCAGTTCTTCACCGACAAGCGCCCGAGCACCGACTTCGACCCCGGCCAGCCCGCGCGCGGCGACGCGAACAACCCGTTCGTGCGCCACGACGTCGGCACCGCGAACATCTTCGACCAGACCGACCCGCTCGGGGTCGCGAGCGCGCAGTCGGTGTTCCAGAACGCGAGCATCCCCATCCCGGGGACGCGCGGCTCGCTGGGTGACTACATCACGCCGGTCCTGGTCGACGTCTGGAACACCGCGCCCTACCTGCACGACGGGAGCGCGCCGACCCTGCTCGACGTGTCGCGGCCCTGCGATTCGACGCTCGACGACTGCACGCGCCTCGGCAGCGGGCGGAACCTGCACGGCGGTGGAACCGGTCGCCACGGCAAGACTGACGTGCTGACGCCGCGCCAGCTGAACGACCTCGTCGCCTTCGAGAACACCCTCACGAAATCGACCGTCCTCGGAACGCGCGCCGCCGTCGTGCAGGCGGGCACGATGACGATCACGAAGGCCACCGTCAGCTTCAAGCGTGGATCCTTCAAGATGACGGGGACGATCGGCGCGGCGCCGGTGGCCGTCGATCCGTCGGCGGGCGTGACGCTGCAGGTCGCGACGCCCGGGGGCGGCACGATGCAGATCCTCGAACGGGCGATCGCCATGACCGAGCGCGGGAGCCGGATCAGCGGGAAGTCGACCGAGAGCGGCACCGTCTCGCTCACGCTCCGCAAGCAGGGCGACGGCGCGTATCGCTTCGCGCTCGTCGGCAAGAAGGTCGACCTCGCCGCGCTCGACACCGGCAACCCGGACGTCACCGTGGCGGTCGTCGTCGGCGACGCGCAGTTCGTTCGCAACCGCAACCTGGTCCTGCGCAAGGGGAGCTACACGCTGCCGCGGAAGAAGAAGCGCTGAGAGGGGGGATCGTCATGGGTCGATCGAAAATCGTGCTCGCCGTCGCGCTCGGGGGTGCCGTCTCGCTGGGCGCCGACGCGCGCGCGGCGACCTGCACCGTGTCCAGCGGGCAGGTGCTGGTGAAGGAGCAG
>DATJZY010000006.1 GCA_035577985.1 Candidatus Eisenbacteria bacterium | reverse complement strand
CCGCCTTCTTCAACGGTGTCTTCGGTCACAAGCCGACGGGCGGCCTCGTGCCCGGCACCGGACAGTTCCCGATGGCCGAGAACGCCGCGCTCCGCTATCTCGCGACCGGGCCGCTCGCGCGTCGCGCCGAGGACCTGATGCCGCTCGTGCGCGTGCTGGCCGGTCCGGACGGCGCCGACGCGGGCTGCGTGGCCCAGCCGCTCGGCGATCCGGCGACGGTGTCGATCGACGGCCTCACCGTGCTCGACGTCGGCGACAACGGATCGATCGCGGTCTCCCCCGACCTCCGCACGGCGCAGCGCGCGGTCGCCGAGGCGCTCGCCGCGCGGGGCGCCCGGGTCACGCCGGCGAGCTTCCCGGCGTTGCGCTCGTCGTTCGACATCTGGTCGTCGTCGCTCGCCGCCGCCAACGACACCACCTTCCGCGAGCTGCTCGGCAACGGCGCGCCGGTGCGCCCGCTGCTCGAGCTGATGCGCTGGCCGTTCCGCGGCTCGCAGCACACGCTCCCCGCGCTCGTGCTGGCCATCCTCGAACGCCTGCCCGAGTGGACGCCGGCGCGCGCGCGGCGCTTCGTCGACGCCGGGCGCGCGCTGCGCGCCGAGGTCGTCGAGCGATTGGGGTCGCACGGCGTGCTGCTCTATCCATCGTACCCGCAGCCGGCGCCGCGGCACCGCCGGCCGCTCTTTCCGCCGTTCAACTGGGTGTATACCGCGATCTTCAACGTGCTGGAGCTGCCGGTGACCCAGGTCCCGCTCGGCCTCAACGCCGACGGCCTGCCGCTCGGCGTGCAGGTGGTGGGCGCGCCGGGCGCCGACCACGTCACGATCGCGGTCGCGCTCGCGCTCGAGGAGGCGTTCGGCGGCTGGGTGCCGCCGTCGGGGGAAGCCAGGGCGACCGATTGATTTCAACGACGGTGCGTGCGACGTCGTCGACGACGCACTTAACCGGGAGGTGAGCACATGGTGGACGGTGACCGACGACGCCTGTTGAAGGCATCGGGTGCACTGCTCGTGGTGGGTGCGATGCAGGGCCCGGGCTTGGCGAAAGGTGCCCCCGCTCCGGCGAGCGGCGGCAATCCCGAGCTGGTGGACGCGGCCGGCGTCTGTGCCAGGGCCGGCGAGGCGTGCCTGGCGCACTGCCTGTCGGCGTTCGCCGCGGGCGACACGTCGCTCGCGCGCTGCGCGACGCTCGTCCAGCAGATGATCGTCGGGTGCGATGCGATCGCCAAGCTGGCGGCGCACGGGTCGGCGCACTTGGCGGCGTTCGTGGCGGCGTGCCGCGACGTGTGTGCGGACTGCGAGGTGGAGTGCCGCAAGCATGAGGCCCACCATGAGATCTGCAAGCGCTGCGCCGATGCGTGCGCGGCGTTCGTCAAGGTCGCGGCGCGCACCTGACGTCAGCGGCGCGTCGGGTACTTCGCGAGCTTGCGCTGGAGGGAGCGGCGGTGCAATCCGAGGCGGCGTGCGGCCTCGGAGATGTTTCCGCCCGAGTCGGCGAGGACCCGGTTGATGTGCTCCCACTCGACCCGGGCGAGTGAGGGGATCGGCACCTCGTCCGTCGCACCGGGAGGAGAGTGCGTCACACCCGTGAAAGCGCGCTCGATGTCGTCGGCGTCGGCGGGCTTGGTCAGGTAGTGGGTTGCTCCGCGATGCACCGCCTCAAGCGCAGTGGCGATGCTGCCGTAGCCGGTGAGCACGACGAGGCGAGCCGCGGGGTTCAGCGCGAGGGCCTGGCCGACCAGCTCGAGGCCGGACTCGGCCCCGAGGCGGAGGTCGACGACCACGCGCTCCGGGCGCTGGTCGCGGAGGACCGCCGTCGCCGATGCGACGTCCGCGGCCTCGTACACGGTGTAGCCACGGTCGGTGAACGCGCGCGCCAGGCGGGAGCGCAGGCGTTCATCGTCGTCGACGATGAGGATGCTGCGAGCGCTCACTCGGAGAGTACGCTCGACGGCAGTTCGACGACCGCGGTGGCGCCCCGTCCCGGAATCGATTCGAGGGCGAGTCGACCGCCCATCTGCTCGGCGATGGCTCTCGACAGGAAGATGCCGAGGCCCATCCCTCGGCCGGCGGCCTTCGTCGAGAAGAAGGGCTCTCCGACGTGCGCCATCACGTCGGCCGGGATCCCGGGCCCGTCGTCGTGGACGGCGATGCGGAGGCCACTCGCCTGCTGCTCGACGGCCAGTCGAATCTGTCCGTCGGGGGTGGCGTCGAGCGCGTTCCGGACGAGGTTGGCGACCGCCCGCGACAGGGCCCGGCGCGGCACGGCGAGCAGTCCCGCGGCCGAGACCGTGACCGCGACCCGCCCGCGGTCCTCGGTCCCGAGGCCGTCGAGCACGTCGTCGACCAGCACGCTCGGAAGAAACCGACCCGGCGCCTCCCCACTGGCTTCGCCGGAACGCGCAGCCATGTCGTCCAGCACCTGACGGCAGCGATGGAGCTCGGCCCGGATGAGGCGGGCGTCGTCTAGCAGCGCGCCCGCCTCCCCCTGGGGGAACCCGGCGAGCCGACGCTCGAGTTCCTTGGCGGCCACCGCGATCGTGGCCAAGGGCGTTCCGAGCTCGTGAGCGGCGCCGGCTGCCAGCGTCGCAAGCGACGCCAGACGCTCGTTCCGGGCCGTGCGCGCGCGGAACTCCGCGAGGTCGGCGTCGCGGCGCTCGATGGCCGCCAGCAGCTGCACGACGAAGTACGCCGTCAGCCCTGCCGCCACCGTGAACGCGAGCAGCATGCCGTGCAGGTGCGAGGAGAAGTCGCCGCCCATCATGTGGTGGGTGGTGACTTCGGGCGACACGAGGACGAACAGGAGCGCGTAGCAGGCGACGGCCAACGCCGCGAGCGCCCACGTCCACGCCGCGCCCAGCATCACGGCGGCGAGCGTGATGTGGACGAGGTAGACGATGCTGAACGGATTGGTCGGGCCCCCGGTCAGGTGCAGGATCGTGGTCAGGCACAACGTATCGACGAGCAACAATCCTCCGACGAGCACGGGGGCGACCTGGCGTCGGCGACGGATCGCGACGCTCAGCCAGACGTTGGTCGCCGCCGTCAGCGCGACGCAGGTGAGCAGCGCTCTAAGCGGTATCTGCGGGGCGAACAGGTAGTGTCCGCCGAGGATCGCGACGATCTGACCGACGATCGCGCCCCAGCGCAGACGGGCGAGCCAGGGCAGGCTCACCTCGGTGCGGCCACCCACATCCGAGTATCTCCGGCCGCCCTCGGGCCCTGCGTGCGACGCCGTCACCGTCGTTGGGCGTAGCGCGGGCGTCCGCCGGCTTCAAGCGACCAGTGTGCTCCGCGGGTGTCCCGTCCTGCGACACGTTGTCGCACCGCCGGGCCGCCGCGACGCGGCCACGAGGCTGCGGCATCGAGTCGCATTCCGTTCGCGCCGGCCGCGCTGCAGCCTGGTGGTGGCAGCGAGAGGTCGTCGTCATGGTGAACGGGAGCCGATGCCTCGTCCTCGTGGTGCTTCTGCTGTCCACGGCGTGTGCCGTGGCGGACGACGCTGTGCCGCCCGGGATCATCCGCTTCCGGGCGACGATGGTGTCGCTCGGGGAGTCGGCGGGGCAGTTCCGCCGCTGGCGGGTGACCCACGCGACGATCGACGAGGCGCATCCGGAGCGCAGTCGCGTCGACGCCGAGATCGACCTGGCGAGCGTCGACACGAGCCTCGAGGAGCGGGATCGTCACCTCCGGGGAGACCGCTTCCTCGACATCGAGCAGTACCCGACGGCGACGGTGACGATCACGGACGCGACGTTCGAGGATCCCGACCACGTCCGCGTGACGGCGACGCTCGACCTGCACGGCGTGGTCCGGGCCTTCCCGATGACGTTCGCGATCACCGACCGCGGCGCGCGACGGATCGCCGCCGAAGTCACGCTCAAGCGCCTCGACTTCGGGATCGGCCCGGCGCTCGGCTGGTACAACCCGATGCAGATCCGGGACGAGGTGATCGTCGACATTGACGCCGTCGTGCCCGCGCCCGCGCCGTCGCCGGGCGGCCACTGAGGGCGCGGCTCACTCGAGGAAGCGACGGAGCGGCGGGCCGCCGGTGCGTCCGACCGGCGCGATCCAGAGGACACGATCCACCGCCGTCCCCGTGCCGTCGTCGAGGACGCGGCGGGCGTCGCCGAGCGCGCCGTCGGGGACGAGGAGACTCGGGTGGTCGAACGGAGCACGCTGGTAGAGCACGCGCTCGTCGGTCAGCGACAGCAGGAACGCCTCGAGCGCGTCGATCTCGTCGGGCGTGTTGGCGAGGACGTTGAGCGGCGCGATCTCGAGACTGCCGTCGAGCGAATGCTGCGGGCGGACGTCGCCGCCGCGGGAGTAGAACCGGAGCACGTCGCCGAGCGTGAGGATTCCGCCGTTGTGGAAGTACGGCGCCGTCAGCGCGACGTTGCGGAGGCCGGGGACCTTCATCGCCCCGTCGACGGCGATCGGCTCGGCGGGCGGCGGAACGAGGGCCCGGACGGTCGAGAGCGGGTGCCCGAGCGGGTCCGTTCCGCCGACGCCCGGGTCCTCGCGCGTGGGCAGCACGCCGATGTTGTTGAAGCCGCGGTCGAGCGCCTGGCCCTCGCGGATCCGGACCGGGCTCTCGCGCACCCGCCGGACCGAGGCACCGGTGAGCTCCGCGCCTTCGTGGCAGTTGATGCAGCGGCCGCGGGTCTGGGAACGGAACAGGTCGACGCCCAGGACGGCGGCCGGCGTGATCGCGGCCGCGTCGCCGTCCATGAAACGGTCGTAGGGCGAGTCGTCGGCCACCAGCGTCGCCTCGTAGAGCTGGACCGCCAGGCCGAAGACGAGCGCGAAGTTCTGCTCGAGCAGCGTGCTGGTCGCGTCGGGATCGGCGTCGGTGCCGACGACGGTGACCGCGCCGTTCCGCCCGGTGCGGAACCGCCTGGGCGAATCCCACCACTGCCGTTGGAACGCCTGCGCGATCAGCGTCCGGTAGCTGTCGACGTCGAGCCCGGGCCGCGGCCAACGGCTGTGCGGGCCGAGGACGCCGTCGTCCGGATGTACCCACTGGTGCTCGAGCGGGCGGAGCGGCGCGATCCGCCGCCCCGGGTCGCGCGTGAGCTTGGCCCCCAGGTCGTGGAACGTGCGCCCGCTCGCCGACATTTCCACGTCGCTCACCGGCGGGCTCGTGGCCTGGGAGGCGAGGCTCGAGTCCTCGAGCCGCACCCGCACGGCGACGGGCGCGTTCGGGTCGTCGGCGCGCCACACGCGGGCGTCGGGGTCGTCGTCGCCGAGGCCGTTCACGCCGTTGAAGACGTTGCGGGCGCGCCCGTCCCAGAAGCTCCGGTGGTTGAAGACGGCGTTGATGACGGTCGGCGCGTTGCGCGGCTCGACGCGACGCACGTTCACCCGCCCGACCCGGAAGCCGTCCTGATCGGGGACGACGCGCAGGCGCTCGCGCGGCGAGCGCCCGAGGCCGTCGAAGAGAGCGCGGGCGATGCCTTGCGACGACACCACGTCGTTGGTGCGCGGCGAGAGCGGGAAGTCGCCCGCCGTCAGCTCGGCGTTGGGGCCGCGCACGGCGTCGAACGCGGCGTCCGGAGACGGCGTGCCGTCCGCCGCGACCCGCAGCCGCCCGGGGCTCACCTGGTTGCGGGATCGGCTGTCGGCGCCGGCGTTGAAGTGGCAGCTGGCGCAGGCCTGGACGCCGTCGCTGCCGACCTGCATGTCCCAGAAGAGCGCCTTGCCGAGGACGATCGCG
>DATJZY010000005.1 GCA_035577985.1 Candidatus Eisenbacteria bacterium | reverse complement strand
CTCGCTCCCCCGTCCCAGGGCGGGTCACGCCGTAGCGAGCCACCGGAAAGCCGCACGTAGGTGGCGCGGGGTCGGGCGCGGGGCGGAGGCGCCTGCGAAGCGGCGCGACGAAACGTCGGCCCGTGACGCGCCGAATGTTTTCCCGCGCGGCGGAGCCGAAGCCGAAGCCCCGCGCCCGACCTCGCGGCACCGGGGCACGACTTCCCACCGCCCCGCTACGCCCGGAAGAACGCCTCCGCACCGCGCCGGATCCGGCGGCAGGTGTCGTCGAACAGCGCGTCGTCTTCCTCGAGCAGCGTCATGCGGAAGCCATCGACCGGGCTCGAGAAGCCCGAGAGCGGGACGACGCAGACGCCCTCGGCGCCCATGAGCTCGTAGGCGAAGAGCTTGTCGCGACGCAGCGAGTGCTTCGCTTCGAGCTCGTCCAGGTAGAGCCGCACCTCTTTGCTGCGGGCTTCGAGCTTCTGGACGTTCGGGAACCGCGTCGTGTCGAAGGTGGCGGTCAGATAGAAGACGCCGTCGGGCTCGATGGGGCGGATGACGTCGCAGCCGGCGAAGGTCGCAAGCGCGGTGTCGGCGCGGCGCCGATACTTCTTCAGACGCGATGCCAGGAACGCCCGGAACTCCGGGTGGGTCGCGATCTTCGGGAACACCACCTGCGGGAGCGTCGTCGAGCACACCTCGAGCATCTTGCTGACGACGATCGTGTGGACGTAGCCGCGGAAGTTCTCGTCCCGCTCGCCGTTGTAGACCTCGATCCATCCGCACCGGCTGCCCGGCCACGGGATCTCCTTGCTGACGCCCTTCATCGAGATGCCCGGGACGTCGCCGATGATGTCCGCGAGCCGCACGATCTTCGACGAGTCGAAGACCAGGTTCTGGTAGATCTCGTCGAACACGAGGAAGCAGTGGTGCTTGCGCGCGAGACGCACGACGGCTTCCAGATCCTCGCGCGGATGGACGACGCCGAGGGGGTTGTTCGGGTTGATGACGAGGATCCCGACGATGTGCTCGTGGTCGCGCACCTTGCGCGACAGGTCGTCGAGGTCGATCCGGCCCCCGTCGTCGAGCTTCAGGTCGTAGGTGAGGTGGTGTCCGCCGTGGTGCATGGCCTCGGCCGTCGCGTGCGACGGGTAGGTCGGATTGGGGCCGATGACGCGCGCCGTGGACGGCAGGTTGGAGAAGATCTTGTTGATCGCCTCCCCGAGGCCGTTGAAGAAGATGATGTCTTCGACGGTGCAGATGTGCGGGTCGCTGTAGTGCTCCAGGATGAAGCGGCGCGCTTCCAGATCGCCCTTCGTCGGCGCGTAGGCGTACGTCCGGTCCTCGCCTACCGCCCGCTCGACGATCGCCTTCATCCACGCCGGCAGGCGTTCGCCCTTGGCGACCGGGTCGCCGATGTTCTCCCAGATCATCGGCACCCCGCGCCGGACGATCTCGTTCGCGATCTCGACGATCTCGCGGATCTCGTAGCGGAGGTGCTCGTCGCCCTTCTTGATGAGGTTCTTGCGCATGGCGGCGAGCGCGCGGCTAGACGCGCTCGACGATGGACGCGATCCCCATCCCACCGCCGATGCACATCGTGACCAGGCCGCGCGTCTTGTCCTGGCGCTCGAGCTCGTCGAGGAGCGTGCCGATCAGCATCCCGCCCGTCGCACCGAGCGGATGTCCGAGGGCGATCGCGCCGCCGTTCACGTTCACGCGCTCGCGCGGGATCCCGAGGTCGCGCATCGTCTTCAGCGGCACGACGGCGAAGGCCTCGTTGATCTCCCAGAGGTCGATGTCGCCCGCCTGCATGCGGGCCTTCTTCAGCACCCGCTCGGCCGCCGGACCCGGCGCCGTCAACATGATGACCGGCTCGACGCCGACCGTCGCCGTGGCCACGATCTTCGCGCGTGGCCGCAGGCCGTGCGCCTTCACGTAGCGCTCGGAGGCGAGCAGGACCGCCGACGCGCCGTCGACGATGCCCGACGAGTTGCCGGCCGTGTGCACGTGGGCGAGCTTGCCGCCGGTCTGCGGGTAGCGCTTCTCCACGCGCTCGCCGAGCGTCCGGCCGTCGCCGATCTCCGGCCTGTAGCCCATCATCTTCGGGAACGACGGCTCGAGGTTGCCGAGCGTCTCGAGGGTCGTCTCGGGGCGCGGGTATTCGTCCCGATCGAGCAGCGGCGTGCCGTCGAGGTCCTTCACCGGCACGAGGCTCTTGTACCGGCCTTCGGCCACCGCCCGCTGCGTCGCCTGCTGGCTCTCCCACGCGAAGCGGTCGCACTCGGCGCGCGAGATGCCCGCGAGCGTCGCGATGAGGTCGGCCGAGATCCCCTGCGGGACGATCGGGTGGCGCTCGATGAGCGCGGGGTTGTTGCCGTCGAGCCCGCCGCGATCCGAGCCCATGGGCACCCGCGACATCGACTCGACGCCGCCGCCGACCATGAGGTCGGCCATCTCGCTCGCCACGGCCATGGCGGCGAAGTTGACGCCCTGGAGGCCCGAGCCGCAGAAGCGATTCAGCGAGACGCCCGTCACGACGTCCGGCCAGCCGGCGCACAGCACGGCCTGGCGCCCGATGCAGGCGCCCTGCTCGCCGGCCTGCTGGACGCAGCCGATGACCGCGTCCTCGACGTCGGCCGGGTCGAAGGCCGTCCGGCGCAGCCCGTTCAGCGCTTGGGCGAGGAGCTCCTGGGGATGGAGGCCGGAGAGCGCGCCGCTCCCCTTCTTGCCGCGCCCCCGCGGCGTACGGACGGCGTCGACGATGTAGGCGGTTCCCATGGCGGTCCCCTATCGCTCGCGCGACGGGGCGGCGCAAACGTCCGATCGCGCGCGGATCAGGGTGCGGCGAAGACCGTACGGACCAGCTCGGTCGCGATCGTCTCGGCCGTCGTCCCGAGACACGTCGGATCGGAGACGAGCCCGAACAGGCACCCTGCCATCCCGGTCGTGTCCTCGCAGCGATCGATCTCGCTGTTCACCCGATCGATCGTCGACGAGATGTTCGAGGCGAGGCTGGTCGGACAGTCGACGGGCGGGGGCGCCGTGATCGCCTTCAGCTGGCAGGACCCGAGGCTCTTCTGGAGCTTGCGGATCGCCTTCTGGGTTTCGTTGACGAGGCTGCGGTTGCAGCGCTGCGCGCTCGAGCCGAGAACGTTCGGCGGGAGATCGGGCGGGACGGTGCCGACGGCGTTCGCGAGCATCGTCTCGGTCGCCTCGCGCTGGCGGCACACGAAGCAGTCGGCGAGGTCGTCCATCGTGCGCAGCGTGATCGCGTCACACGACCCTCCGCAGGTCGCCGGCAGTCCAAGGCGGACCGGCGTCAGACCCTGGGCCGCGCAGAACCGGTCGCTGGCGCCGCCCACGTACGCCCGCAGCGTCGCTTCGGCCTTCGAGATCCGTTGGTCGCGCCGCCCGCCATCGCAGGCGACGCCGCCCAGCTCGGCGACGTAGCAACTCCCCCACTCGCGCAGGTGGGTCTTCGAGTACCGCTCCATCTGCCGCTCGAGGTCCCGCTGGCAGGCCGCCCGCGCGTCGGCGGGCGCGAGCGGGCTCACGAAGCTGATGCCGCTGAGCCCCACGTCGATCGTGGGCTCGTCGGGATCGTCCGAGGCGATCTCCAGCGTCCCGACCGCGAGCGCGGGGGCGGTGGGCGCGAAGGTCACCGTGATCGTCACGTTGGCACCGACCGGGATCACGATCGGCTGCGCCGGCCCGCTGATCGAGAAGGCCGCATTGGAGCCGGGAAGGAGTCCGTAGCCGCTCACCGTGATCGGGAGCAGTGCGCCGTTGTTGAAGACCGTGATGTCGACCGTCGAGACGAGGCCGACCTGGGTCACGAATGCGCCGCTCGGCGGATCGATGCGGATGTCCTGCGGCTCCAGGCACGACGGCACGCCCGGCGTGATGATCGACTGGAAGTAGGGCGGCGGATTGATCGCCTGCGACGTGTTGGCGCACGAGTAGCCGGGAAGCGTGTGGTAGATGCTGAGCTCGTCGCCGTTCGTGAACCCGTCACCGTCGGTGTCGACGGCTTCGACGTCGTGGATGGCCGTCTGGATCGGCTTCCCCAGATAGAGCTGCTGCTCGACGGCCGCCCCGTACGGATTGCGCGGGCCCGTCCCTTCCCATCGCAGGTGGCACACCCCGCATGCGTACAGATCGTCTCCCGGCGCGAAGCCGTAGATGGCGGTGAGGTTCTGGAAGTAGAGCGGCCGGGCGGAGGCGGGACGTCCGGACGCGAGCATCGCGCACGCGAGCCCGAGGCCCACGACGAGACGCACCCATCGGGCCGGCGATCGCGTGGTCATCGTGCGGCCGTTCATGGGTACGCCACCTCCGTGTAGGGTCCGACGACGGCGCCGACCGCGGTCTCCATGCAGGCCTGGACCGCCGCCGCCGTGCCGCCCGTCGCACATCCCGCGATGCCCGCGAAGGTGTCGCAGCGCTGGATCTGCGCCGCGGCCTTCGACTTGGCGCGCCCGATGAGCCCGTCGGGGTCGCTCGCGCAGTCGAGCGGCGGCTGGTTGCGTCCGCTGGCGTTCGCCGCTTCGCAGCGTCCGAGCGCCTGGTTCCAGCCGCGCGCCAGCCGGTCGGCCGCGACGTCGAGCGAGCGCTGGCAGTCGACGCTGCCGGGCGGCACGTTGTTCGGCAGCGCCGGCGGATCGGATCCGTACGCCGACCCCAGGGCGGCGTCCTCGAGGGCCTCGGCGAGGCAGATCGTGCAGCTCGCGAGGTCGTTCATGTCGAAGAGCGTCGTGCCCGCACATGGGGCCGGACAGGTGGAGCCATGCCCGAGGCTGCCCGGCGTGAGATTGCGCGCCGCGCAGATCGTGTCGCCGGAGCCTCCCAGGCGCAGGCGGAGGCGCGACGCCTCCTTGTCGATGTTCGCGTCACGCGACACGGCGTCGCACGTGAGGCCGCGCGTCTCGGACGAGAAGCAGCGCGACCACTCCTTGTAATAGCGCTTCGCGTACTTGCTCTGGAGGCGCGAGATGCTCTTGCGACAGGCGTTGACCACGACGGCGTTGGTCTCGACAAAGGTGTCGGACATCTGGACCGGCACGGACTGATTGTGCTCGTCCCAGAGGTTGAAGAGGATGTTCCCGGCGGCCGTGGTCGTGTTCGTGTCGCGCAGGAACTCGACGTACTCGCGCGACGAGGTCTGGTAGTAGAGCGTCACCTGCGCCGACGTCGCCGCCGCCCCCACCGGATAGTGCGTGTCGTCCCAGTACTGGCCGTCGGCGTACGTGGCGCCGACCGGCGCGGCGTCGATCGCCTCGAACGCCGCGTTCGTGAACCCGCGCGGCGGGATGCGATTGTCGCGCAGGATCTGGTTGTTGAGAACCAGGTGGAAGCTGCGACCGGCCGGCATGCCGACCACCGGCGCCAGTGCCGGGCTGATGCCCTGCTCGGTCTCCCAGACCTTGAGATAGGGGTCGTAGCCGGGATCGCCCATCTGCGCGCCGTAGCCGGTGAGCGTCGCGCTCGAGAACACGTAGCGACCCGACTCGAAGATGACGTTGCGCTGGGCGTCGAAGGCGCGCACGTGCAGCCACATGCGACGGCCTTCCGGGTAGCCCGTCGGCAGCTTGTGACCGGTCTCGTTGGTGACGCGCACCACGAGGTCACCGGCCGTGAGCGACGCCGAGACGGTCGCGGCCTTGCGGAGCATGCCGGTCGCGTTCACCACACCCTGCGCCAGGTGGTCGGGGTTCACCTCGGCGCCGAAGGCCGGATGGAAGGCGAGCACCGAGGGGATGAAAGTGTTGGCCCCCGCGAAATCGTGCAGCGGGACGTTGGTGCGCGTCTTGCCGAAGCTCGCGTCCTTCCCCGCCACCGGACGCATGTGGCAGCTCTGGCAGTTGGTCGCGAGGCCGTTCTCGCCGCCGAACTGCGGAGCATCCACCCCGGTCGTGGCGTACGTGCTGGCTGCCCACTCGTCATAGGTCGACTGCTCGGGGAAGCCCGACGTCGGATCGGGATTCGGCGTGTCGAACGCCGTCGGCTCCCACTCGCCGGTGAGCGTGTTCTTGGCGAAGGCGGGGTTGCGCAGGTTGTGGCAGGTGCCGCACAGGTCCGAGCTCACGTGGAAGGGCGACTGGAGCGTCGAGCGCTGTGGCGCATGCGGGTCGTTGCCGAGATCGGCCACGATGTCGAAGGGCCCGCGCAGGCGGTCGATCGGGTCGACGACCATCATGGCGTTCCCCAGGGCGGGGACGGGGGCGGTCAACGCGGCCAGGATGGCTGCGTCGGCGGCGGGATTGCCGGGGTCCGGAAAGGGATCGACCAGCCGGTGGCACACGCCGCACTGGACGCCCTGGCGGTCGTCCGCGGTCATCGCCGAGCCGTCCTCGGGAACCGAGCGGCCTTCGAGCCAACCCTTGGGCAGGTGGCAGCGCAGGCAGGTCTCGCCCGAGTGCGGCGCGTCCTGGTTGGCGACGGCGAGCGCGGCCCACATGAGCGGATCGCGGCCGGCGTGCGCCATCATGGAGGTCTGCCAGTTCCGGTACGGCTCCACGTTCGGCTGGCCGAAGTTCGCGTGGCACGGCGTGCAGCTGTCGGGCGTCGAGATCGGGTCGGTCAGCGAGAGGGGCTGCGTCCCCGGCAGCCGGAAGTCCTCTCGCGTGGTCGGGAGCGGGGTCGCCCCGGCGCCCGCGACGAGGAGCGTCGCGAGCGCCGTGGCGATCATCGCCGTGCGGATGTGCATCATGCGTGGTCTGAACGAGCGCGGACTATCGAGCGGCTCTGTCGACGAACGCCGCGCTCGGGGATCCGAACAGGGTGGTCGTCGTCGACGACGTCGTGGTCACGGTCGAGGTCGAGGTGGACGTCGACGTGGTCGTGGTCGTGGAGATGGGCGGCGCCGGGCAGGTCGGGAACGGAACCGGCGGCACGGTGCAGGACGTGACCGGAGGGCCGAACACGAGGATCGTCGGCGTGATCGGCATACCGTTGGCGAGCACGTTGCCGCTCTGGCAGTTGCCCGTCTGGGCGAACGCGATGAAGGTGAAGTTGCCCTGCGCGCCGGCCGGCAGCCGGACGGGGTCGGGGTCGGTCCCGTTGTCGGTGAAGACGTTGTTGAAGACGTAGTTCTGGTCGAGCGAGCTCTCGCTCACGGGCAGCCCGGCGTTGCCCTGATCGACGAGGCCGATGCCGAGCGAGTTGTTGTTGCGCGAGATGTTGTAGGAGAACGTCGACTGGTCGTTCGAGACGACCAGCATGCCCGTGCCGGTCGGCACGCCGCTCACCGTCCCGCTGCCGAAGTTCGCCGTGTTGTTGTCCTCGTACACGTTGTGGTGGATGTCGTGGCACTGCGAGAGCTGCACCGGGAGCGAGCCGTCCTTGAAGACCAGGTGGCCGCCCGTGTTGGTCGCCGCGTAGTTGCCGTACCCCTGCCCGTTGCCGGAGTTCTCGAACTCGATGCCGGCGACGGAGTGGCGGACCTGATTGTAGCGGACGGTGAGCGTGCTCGACTGGCCGACGTAGATGCCGGCGTCGGCGATGTGCTCGACGTTGCACAGCTCGATCAGCACGTTGTTGCTCTGCACCGGGAAGACGGCGTAGCGCGTGATGTCGCTGCCGTTGCCGACGATGTCGATGAAGCTGATGCCGTTCGCACCCGACACGAACATGCCGTCGCTCTGCCACCCGCCGGAGACCTCGAGGCTCTGGAAGAGGAGCCCGTCGACGTTGAAGGCGCGGATGCCACGGCCGAACACCTGGGTGCCCGGCGGCTGGATCTTCGGGCGATCGTTGGTGGCACCGCCGCAGCCGACGACCTTCAGGTTCGGCGTCGTGACCTGCACCTCTTCCTGGTAGGTGCCCGACTCGACGAGGAGCTTCGTTCCCGCAGGCGAGGAGTTGACGGCCGTCTGCAGCGCGCCCGCGGCATGCGGGACGAACGTGGCGGACTCGGCGTAGCGCTGCTCCATCGCGTCGAACATGCTGTTCATGCCGTTGCACACCAGGCACGACTGCAGATCCGCCACGCTGCTGGAGCCGGCGCAGGCGAAGATCGTGGGGATGTCGGTCTGCGCGGGCCCGCACTTCGAGGTGATCAGGTCCTGGACCTTACCGATGAGCTTCGCCTGTGCGTCGAGCGCCTTCGGGTCGGTCGGTCCGACGAACGTGCCACCCGAGATCGATCCGACGCAGACCGGCGTCAGGTTCCCTGGGGCGGCGTTCTTCATCTGCGTCGAGATGCACTTGGTCGCGTTCTTGGACGCCTTGTCGAGCAGCATGAGCGCGGCCTTCGAGATGGTCTTCACGCAGTTCGCTCGCGCCGAGGCGTTGCTCGCCGTCGGCCACGGCTCGGTCGTGACGCCGGTGCTGACGGCCGTCAGGCGCGCGCCGATGACGTTGTGCTGCGAGAGCATGCAGCTCGAGATCACCTCGCTGTCCTGCGAGCTGTACGACGACGTGAGGCCGCCCACCGCCGTGCCGACGCAGTCCTTGGCGATCTTCTCGGCGCCCTTGCCCGCCTCCTTCTCGATCTTGGCGGTGTCGTCCGCGGTCGGACAGCTCCCGGCGGGGCCGGCGAGCTGGCACTTCGCGAGCGTCTTCAACTGCGTCTTCAGGTACTTGGCCCCGGCCTTGGCGATCGTGTCCTGACACTTGAGGGATCCGGCCGCGACCGACGTGATGGCCGTGGGCGTGCGATCCGGACAGGTTGCTCCGAGCGCCAGCGACGACGTCGCCAGCACCGCAGACGCGATGACGAGCAGACCATTTCTCATGGGTATCCTCCGTCTCTCCTTCGGTGGGGCCGAGTCCGAGGACCCGGGCGGCAAGCCTTCGACCTACCGACTCGCGGCGCGCCCTGTCAACCGCAAAGTGCGCGAATTGCCCGGATTCGTGCGCGATCGCGAGGTGCGCGCCGCACCCGTGCGCGGTCCGGGCGCCGGTGTCGTGCAATGGCAAGATCGGAGGCGGCCGACGCCGCGCGTTGATCACCCCGCGGTGTGCGGCGCGAGCCGGGCGGCCGTCTCGCGAAATCCCTTGACGGTCTCGGCGACGATCTGTGCCACCGGCTTCACGGCGTCGATGCGCCCCACGACCTGCCCGCCGAGCGCGATCGCCGCCTCCATGTCGCCGCCGAAGTAGAGGTCCATCGCGCGACCGAAGACGTCCATGCCGACGTGCGGCTCGCGCTCGAGGCGTTCTGCCGTCGCGGTCCGCAGGCACCGGAGCCCCGGACGGCTGAAGCGATTCAGGAACACGGTGTCGGTCTCCTTCGCATCCAGGATCGCCTGCTTCCAATTCCGGTGCACCGGCGATTCCGCGGCCGAGACCATTCGCGAGCCCATCTGCACCCCTTCGGCGCCGAGCGCGAACGCTGCGGCCATGCTAGCGCCGTCGCAGATGCCGCCGGCCGCGATCACCGGCACGTCGACCTTCGAGCACACGAGCGGCAGGAGGACCATGGTCGCGACGTCGCGCGGGTTCTTGAACCCGCCGCCCTCCCCGCCTTCGACGACGAGGCCGTCGACGCCGGCGTCGACGGCCTTCTGCGCCGCCTCGAGCGACGGGACGACGTGGAACACCGTCAGGCCCGCGGCCTTCAGCGCCGCCGTGTACTTGCGCGGGTCGCCGGCCGACGTGGTGACGAAGCGCACGCCCTGTCCGGCGACGAAGTCGACGATACCGGGGTCGCGCACGAAGAGCTGCGCGATGTTGACTCCGAACGGGGCCTGCGTGAGGTCGCGCATGCGCCGGATCTCGTCCTTGATGACGTCGAGCTCGCCGGACGACGTCTCGATGATGCCGAGCCCGCCCGCGTTCGACACCGCCGCGACGAGCTGCGAGCGCGCGATCCAACCCATCGGCGCCTGCACGATCGGGTAGCGCACGCCGAGGAGCTTGGTGACCCGGGTCTCGATGCGATCCATGCCGACCCCTTACCCGTCCCGCGGCGGGCCTGTCACGCGCAGTCCCGGAACGGCGTTGACGGAGACGGGCACCGGGAGTAGCCGGCGCTCATGGGAGCAGATGCGAACGTCGTCCTGCAGCTCGGGCTCGCCGCGGCGCTCGCCGACGGCGCCTGCACGCCGCAGGAGCGGGCCCAGCTCGAGAGCGTGGCGCGCTCGCTCGGCGTCGATCCGTCGGCGCTTCCTGCGAGCGGAGCCGCGCTGCCGCCGAACCTCGGCCAGGTGTTCGACTCGCCCGACGCGCGGCGGGCGGCCTACGAGCTCGCCGTCGCCGTGTGCAACGCCGACGGCGCCGCGAACGACGCCGAGATGCGCTTTCTGGTCGAGCTGCGCGCGAAGCTCGGCCTCGCCGACGCGAGCGTCGCCGCCGTCGAGCGCGAGGCCGGCGCGCTCGCCGCAGCGCCGATCGGCGCCGCGACCGATGCGCCCAAGCCCGGCGCCGCCGACGACCTCATCCTGCAGCAGGCGGTCCTCGCCGGCGCGCTCGAGCTCCTGCCCCAGTCGCTCGCGACCATGGCCATCATCCCGCTCCAGCTCCGGCTCGTGTACCTGATCGGCAAGGCGCAGGGGCAGCAGCTCGACGCCGCGCAGGCGAAGGACCTCCTCGGCGCGCTCGGCATCGGCGCGGCCGCGCAGGTCGTCGACGGCGTCGCGCGCAAGCTGATCGGCGGCATCGCCCGGGGCGTCTTCGGGCGGGTCCTCGGCGGCGTGACCGGCGGCGTCGCCGGCGCAGCCACCGGCGCCGCCACGTCGTTCGCCACCACCTACGCGCTCGGCCACGCGGCGACGCAGTACTACGGCCAGGGCCGCACGCTGTCGTCCGCCGACCTCCAGGCCCTCTTCCAGCGACTCGTCGGCGAAGCGAAGGCGCTCTACCCGACAGTGCGAACGAAGATCGAGGAGCAGGCGCGCACGCTCGACCTGCAGCAGCTGATCAGGTCGTTCACAGCGGGCGCGTAGAACGCGCCCGGGCAGGACGTCTTCACGCGTTCGTAGGCGGCGTAGCCGCGCCGCCGATCGCGACGCCGCGGAAGCGCGCCCACTCGGCGCCGCACTCTTCGAGCACGCCGGCCGACAGCGCCTCGCGCGCCGCCGTGAACATCACCTGCTCCTCGCGCGCGAGGTGACGGCGCGTGAGGTCGAGGAGCGCCCGAGCGTGCGCCCGCAGCTCGCCGGCGTCGGAGATGCGGAACAGGGCGCGGATCGCGCGATCCATCTGCTCGTGCTCGTGGCGCAGGCACCGCAAGGGCCCGAGCGAGCCGGTCGCGCGCTCGTAGGACTGGAAGAGCGTCTCCTCCTCGACGCGCGCGTGCCCCAGCAGCGAGAGCGCCAGCGGCTCGGCCGCGACGCGCAGCTCGGTCAGCGTCGTGCAGCGGTCGAGCGCATCGTCGAGCTGCTCGACGAGGAGGTGGAACACGCCGTGCTCGCCGGCCAGAACGTCGGTCACGTCCATGAGCGGGTCCTCTAGCACGACGCCGGTGCCGGGTCACCGTCCGGGCTCGATCACGAGCTTGCCGATCGCGCGGCGATCGAAGACGGCGCGCAGGGCCTCGGCCGCGCGTTCGAGCGGGTACGTCGCCGACACGAGCGGGTGGAGCCGCCCGCTCGCCAGCAGCGTCATGAGCTCGTCGCGGTTGCGCCGGGTTTCCTCGGGCCGGGTCTGCCAGAACTTCGCCGCGTCGTAGGCGCGGATCTCCACGCCCTTCAGGAGAACGAGGTTCAGCGGAATGCGCGGGATCTCCTTGGCGGCGAAGCCGAGCACGACGAAGCGCCCACCGATCGCCATGGCGCGCAGCGCGGGCTCGGCGTACCGACCACCGACGGGATCGAGCACGACGTCGGCGCCGTCGCCGGTGAGCGCCTTCACGCGCGTCTTCAGGTCCTCGGTCGCGTAGTTCACGACCTCGTCGGCGCCCTGCGTCCGACACGCCGCGAGCTTCTCGTCGCTCGAGGCCGCGGCGATGACGCGCGCGCCGAGCAGCTTCGCGAGCTCGATCGCGGCCGAGCCGATGCCCCCGGCAGCGCCGAGCACGAGCACGTCGTCGCCGGGGCGTACTGCGGCGACGCTCCGGAGCGCGTCGTACGCGGTCGTGTAGACCACCGGAAAGGCGGCGGCGGTCGCGAACGGGACGGCGTCGGGCACGCGCATCAGCATGGCGGTCGAGGCCGCGACCTGCTCGGCGAACGCGCCCACGAACACGGTCCCGCACGCCCGTTCGCCGACGCGCCACCCCGTCGTGCCCTCGCCGAGCGCGCGAACCGTCCCGGCGAAGTCGCTGCCGGGCGTAAATGGGGTCGCGATCGACATCTGATACTCGTTGCGGACGAGCAGGACGTCGGGGTAGTTCACCGACGCCGCCGCGACGTCGATCAGCACCTCGCCACGCCCGGGTCGTGGCGGCGGGATGTCCTCCACCACCAGCGTCTCGGGCTCGCCCCAGGCGAGGCAGCGAACGGCGCGCATCGCCCTGCCCGCTCAGCGCGGCCGCTCGATCCCGGCGAGGAGGCGCTTGCGCACGCTTTCCACGTCGACGAGCGGCGTGCGGCGCAGCCGCCCCATCTCCTCGGCGGTGTACGGGGCGAACCCCGGGGGCACGTGCTCCTTGTCGAAGTGGTCGAGGAGCCAGTTCATGACCGCCGCGAGCGCCTGGTCGTCGAGCGGTGCCTGCGCGACGCCCGGCACCTGCGCCAGGTACTCGCGCCCGCCGGGCACGCCGAGGAACCGCGCGACCGATCCTTTGAGTGGCGGCACGCTCTCCGGCGTGCCGGCGCCGTCGGCGCGGTGACAGCCCTGACAGTTGAGCGCGTACTCGACCGCCGGCGTGTACGCGCGGGCGTCCGCCGCCGCCAGTGTGAGCCCGACCGCGAGCACGATCTTCACGCCTGCGTCGCTTGCCCGAGCACGATCGCGACCGAGCAGTGCACGGCGCGGCTCTTGGTTCCGAAGCACCACAGGAGATCGTTGTTCTTCGACGTGTAGTAGACCGGCCGCTCGCCCTCGGTGCGCGTGCAGCGGCACCGCATGCAGAGCGAGGCGCCGCAGCAGTCGTTGTACGAGATGATGTAGTCCTTGCCGTCGCCGGGGTTCCGGCAGGTGCCGATCCAGGTGACCGGCGACATCTCGGTGCCCGGCGGGCACGCCGTCTGCGAGCCGCCGCAGCAGGCGCACAGAAAGCCGTCGATCGCGCAGTGCCGCCAGTAGTGGCAGCTCGCCGGATCGCCGACGTCGCCCGTGAGCTTCGTATCGTCCGGGACGGGCACGCGCGCCGCCTCGTCCGCCGCCCGCGCGACCGGCAGCAGCGGCAGGGCCGCGACGCCCACGAGCCCCGTCCCGAGGCGCGTGAGAAAGCTCCGGCGCGAAGTGCGGCGCGCGATCGCGCGGGTACCACGCTCGATCATCCGATCCAGCCAGCCTCGGGTCGTCGTCACGCGTGCGCTCCTCCCGCGGGGTCGTCGATCGATCGCACGTAGTCCTGCAGCGACGCCACCCCGCGCTCCTTCGCCTCGAAGAGGCTCTCCAGGTGCTCGCGCGTGTTGACGAGGCCCTTGGCGCGCACGACGCCGGCGCCGTCGACCAGCACGGCGTACGGGAGCTTCCCCACCTGGTACGTCACGCCGAGCGGCGCCGAGAGCACGTAGGGGAAGCCCTCGAGGCGTTCGCTGCGGACGAACGCTTCGTGCTCGGCACGCGGGCCGTCGCTCGCGAAGACGAGGTCGAGCCAGCCGGCCTCGGCGCGCGCCGCCGAGCGCAGGGCCGGGAGCAGCGTCTTGCACACCGGACAGGTGGGAGCGAGGAAGAAGAGCAACGTCGCGCGCCCGTTCGGTCGCACGCCTCCGATCTCGCGCGTCGCTCCGGAGAGGTCCTCCACGTGCAGCACCGGGGCCGCCTGGCCGACCTCTGGACCGCGCACCACCATGAGCGCGCCGGCGGGCGCCACGCGCTCGTAGAGGACCCCGATCTGCCGCACGAGCGCGGCGACGACGCACGCGAGCGCGACGACGATCACCCACAGGACGGCGTTCGAGACGAGGAGCGCCTGCGTCATGCGACTCCTCGTGCGCGGGCGACCGCGGGCAGGTTCGCGATCAGACGGTCGGCCGCGCCGTACACGGCCGCGAGCGCGAGCACGCCGGCGCCGATCGTGAGCACGTCGACCCACACGAGCGGGCGCGTCGAGACGGGCCCGAGGCAGGCGAGCGCCGCGAAGACGACGGCAAGATTGCGCGCGACCAGCCAGCCGCTGATCGGCTGCCGGCCGGCGGGGCCACCGCAGCCGCAGTCGATGTGGCGCCGCCCGCGCGCGAGGTTGACGCCGATCGCGGCGGCATACGCGCCGAGGAGCACGATCGCCACGAGGAGTCCGGCCTGCCGCCAGCCCGGCAGGAGCAGCAGACACGCGGAGCCGACCTCGCTCGCGACGACGAGCGTCGCGCCGGCCGGCGCCAGCGCCTCCGGCACGATGCGGTAGTCGGCGAACGTCGCGCGAAAGCCCGCGAGGTCGCGCAGCTTGTGCGCGGCGGCGAGCGCGAAGAGGAGCGCCAGGGAGCTGCGCACGGTCAGATCGACGACGGGGTCCATCGCTCGGCTCACGGCGTGTAGAGGAGGCTCAAGGCGAGGCCGACCTCGGAGATCTCGTTCACCACCGCACCCGACATCGCGTCGTGCACGGTCACCGTGGGTGGGATCGTGCCGGCGGCGAGCAGGACCGGATGCTCGTCCTGCGTGACGAGGATGCCGTCGACGCCCGGGTTCGGCAGCGCCTTCAAGAGGAGCCAGCGCGCGATCCCACCGGGGGCGAGGCCACCCTGCTGCGCGACGAAGCTGACGATCGGGTTCAGGACGGGGATCCGCTGCAGCCGCCGCTTCGCGGCGACGTCGTACACCCAGATCTCCTGCCCCGCCGTCTTGTGCGTGTCCGGGCCTCCCCGATGCATGAGCGCGTAGAGACGACCCGTGGGTCCGTGGATCGCGAGATGCTGCGCGCCGCCGACGCGCCAGTCGTCGCGGCGATCGGCGTCGTCGACGAGCGACCAGCGCTCGCCGAACGTGAGCTGGGGCCCGGCCACCCCGACCGGCTGGATCTGCCCCTCGAACGAGACGAAGAGCCACTCGTCGCCCCGGCGAACGGCCTTCTCGGTGAGCGGGTCCTTCTGCGGGTCGAAGAAGCTCGCGGTGCGCTCGGCCGTCGGCTGTCCCGCCTCGTCGAGGCTCACGACGAGCGCCTGTCCGTTCGCGCACAGCATGAAGAACCGCCGCGGCCCGGCCGCGTAGACGAGGCTGCACCCCGGCGTCGACACCTCGGCGACGAAGCGCCGCTCGCGCACGTCGACGATCGAGAGGGAGCTCATCGGCGTCAGGTTGAAGACCGCCAGGAAGCGGCCGTCGTCCGAGAGCGTGTTCGCCGCGTTGCCCGGGAAGTACTCGGCGCGCTTGGGCGGCAGCGGGATCTCGGCGACGGGCGCGAGCGTGCGCCCGTCGTACACGGTGACCACGTCCGTCCGCTCGCCCCGCACGCCGCGCGAGAAGTACGTCTCGGGGATGTAGATTTCGCGATGATCGTGCGAGAAGGTCGGCGCGATCACGAAGTCGACGCCAGCGGTCCCCGAGCTGATCGTGCCGAGGAGCTGGCCCTTGTCGGCGTCGAAGACCGCCGTGCGGTGCAGCGCGACGTCGCTCAGCCAGAACCAGTGCGGGCCGGGCCTCTCCGGCAACGTGAGCGAGCGCCCGACGCTCTCGGGCTGGGCGGCGGCGGGCTGCGCGAGACCGCACGCGAGCAGCGTCGCACACAGAAGGAGGCCGTGGGCGCGTCGGGTTCGCATGGGTCGCTCGCCGGGTGGGGACGGCGCCCTATACCACGCGCCTCGCGCGTGGCGAATCCCGTTGCCGCTACTTCGGCGCAGCGGCCGGCACGCCGGCGGACGGGTCGAAGTGGCGCACGTACTCGACCACCGCGTCGATCTCGGCGCTGGTGAGCACGCCCTCGAACGGCGCCATCATGGTGCTGGGCTTGCCCTTCGTCACGATCGTCCGCAGCTGCTCGACGGTCCGCCCCTTCCAGAACGCGGCGTCGCGAAAGTTCTTCGGCGGGGGAATGATCGCCGCCGCCGCCGGGCCGTCGCCCCGCCCGTCGTCGCCGTGACAGCCGCTGCATCGCTCGGCGTAGATGCGGGCGCCGTCGGGCGCGCCGGCCGTCGCACGAGAAGCACCCGCGAGGATCGCGAGCACGAGGGCAAGCGGTCGCATGGCAGACCCGGCTACGCGGCACCGGCCTCCGAGTCAACGACGTGACACGCTGCGCGCGCGGCACGGATGCGACGGCGGCGGCGGGAGAGCGTCCAAATTTTGATGGCGGCCGGCGTGCGCGGTCCTTCGGTCTCTGCGCACGATGACGGCACAGGCGTTGCAAAGTCTTTGGATGGCATCCGCCTCGAACGCGACCGCCTCGCCCGAGGCCCCGGTCGACGATCCGACCGCGGCCGGCGGGATGCAGCAGGCGCCGGAAGAGGTCGTCGAGGCCAAGCTGCGCGCCATTCTGGACGCGACCCAGACCTCGGCCGGCGCCGTCTGCCTGTTCGACCAGCACCAGGACCTCCTGCGCCTCGCGGTCGAGATCGGGCTCTCCGACGAGGGCTGCCGGCGGCTCCGCAACGTGCGGCGTGGCGCGGCCACCACCTGGGACATGCCGCTCCACAGCCTGCTCAACCGGCGCGCGTACCTGATCGAGAGCGCCGCGAAGAACCGCTACGTGCCGCCGCTCGTCGACGACGTCGCCGCGGTCCGCGCCGTCGCCTGCATTCCGCTCCTCGACAGCGGCACGCCCGTCGGGAGCCTCATCCTGGTCGCGCGCACGCCGTTCGGCGAGCGCCAGATCCGGCTGCTCGAGCAGCCGGCCAAGGACCTCGTCGCGGCGATCGTCGCCATGCGCAAGCGCGTGTCCCCGACCGCGCACGACGCCCCCACGCGACCGCGCCTCTCCGCCGCCGGCAACGCCGCGCGGGCCGGCGACGTCGCCACGCCCGGGCCCACCAGCGGCGATGTCAAGGTGGCCGCGGTCGGCCCGGCACCGAGCGCCGCGCCGGCGGGACCGAGCGCCGCGGCGGCACCGAGCTCCCCTGTGGGACCGAGCTCGTCGATCCAGGCCGCGGTCGACCGCACGCGCGTGGAACTCGAGCGCCTGCGGGCTCGCGTCGCCGAGGCCGAGGAGCTCGCGAACCGCGAGCGCACCCGGGCGGCGGCGCTCGAGGAGCAGGTCCGCGAGACGGCGGCACCCAACGTCGCCGCGCAGGCGGAGATCGCGCGTCTCGAAGCCGTTCTCGCCGAGCGCACCACCGAGGTGCAGACGCTCTCCGAGCGCTCGCAAGCGCTGGAGGCGGCCGCGGCCGCTGCCAAGGCGGAGACCGAACGCCTGCAGGTCGCCCTGGGCGAGCACGCGACGCAGGCACAGGCGCACGCCGAGCGGATCGAGGCGCTCGAGCGGACGCTCGAAGCCGCGCAGGCGACCGAAACGTCGCTGCGAGCCGACCTGCACCGCGTGAGCGATGCCCACGCCGCCCAGACGGCAACCGTCGACTCGGAACGCGCTGCCGCGGTGCAGGGACTCGAGAATCGGCTCGCGGAGGCGGATGCGGCGAACGAGGTGCTGCGGGCGAGGATCGCCGACATCGAAGCGGGCAATCGCGCGGCGGTCGCCGACGTCGAACGTCGCATCGCCGCCGCGAAGGCCGAGGCCGAGGAGCGCCTCGCCTCCGCCCTGGCCGAAGCGGAAGCCCGCACCGCGGCGACGATCGACGAGAAGGCCGACTGGCAGCGACGGGCCGAGGCGGCGCAGGGGGAGCTCGCGACCGCGCGCGCGACCCTCGCCGGGCAAACCGATCAGGCCAGCACCGCCGCGCTCGATCGGGAGCGCTACGAGTCCGAGCTCGCGACCGGCCGCGAGCGCGAGGCGTCGCTCCGCCAGCGCATCACCGAGCTCGAGGCGGACATCGCGCGCGCACGCGACGAGGGCGCGCAGCTTCGCGATCGCCTGTCCGACATCGAATCACTCGTTCCCGGCGACGCAGGCGCATCCGCCGCCGTACCCGACGCGGCGCCGGCGCCGAGCACCGAGAGCTCGAGCACCTTCGAAGTCGTCGAGCTCGACGGGTCGGACGACGGTGACGAGGGCGCGGCGCTCGAAGTGACCGACGCCGGCCTCGACATCGAAGAGGTGAGCACGCCGGCGCCCGTCCCCGAGGCGGCTCCCGCGCCGAGCGCACCGCCGGAGGGCATCGTCGTCATCGACGTCGATTCCGCATGGACGAACGTCGCGCCGCAGAAGGTGCCCGTGGCGGCGGTTCCACCCGACGACGACGTCGTGGCGGCCGTCACCGCCAGGAACCCCGAGCGCATCATCCTGAACCTGACGGCCCCGAAGGCGCTCGACGCCCTCGGCGCGCTGCGCGCCGCCGGCATCACGACGCCGTGCTTCGCCTGCCTCGCGGCGCCCGGATCGGGCCGCGCGCTCGCACTCGGCCGCTTCGAGGTGGCCTCGCGCCCGCTCGACCCCGACGCGCTGATCGCCCTCCTGCCGGGGACGTTCGTGCGCGGCACGCGCGTCGTCACCGCCGGCGCCGACGTCGACGCCCTCATCAGCCTGCGCCAGGCGCTCGCGCGCCTCGGCGTGTCGGTGTCGATGGCGTGGGACCACAAGCAGGCGAGCGACCTGCTCGCCATGGTGCGTCCCGAGGTGGCGATCGTCGATCTCGACCTGCCGCCCAAGGACGGGTTCGTCATCGTCGGGCGCCTGGGGCTCGTACCGCCGGCGCCGACGACCGTGCTGGTGCCGAAGGCGACCGATGGGGCCGCGGCGTTCGCCGCGGTGGTCGCACACCCCGAGATCGCCGGGGCCACCCTCCCCGCGAAGGAGCTCCTCAGCCGCTTCGCAGTCCTTCCGCTGATCACCAAGGCCCAGCCAGCGGCGGCGAAGCGCTGAGCGCTCAGCCGAGCGGTCGCACGTCGCGCCGCCCGCGCTTCTGCAGGCCTGCGATCTGCTGCAGCGCCACGCGGGCACGGGCCTGCGTAGCGGGATCGGCGTCTTCGTCGAGCACCGCGAGAAAGTGCTGGTACGCCGGCGCCGGCTGCCCGGCGTCGTCGAGCAGGATGCTACCGAGCTCGAGGTGCGCAGCGGCGCGGTCCGTACCCGGCGGGAGGTCGCGCACCATGCGTCGCAGGAGCACCAGCACCGCATCCAGGTGTCCGTTGGCGCGCAGCCACCGGGCGAGCTCGAAGCCCCGGCCCGCCGACAGCGTCCCGCGCGTCGCGCCGGCGGACTGGCGGAAGTACGCCGCGGCGGCGTCCGCGAAGCGGCCCTCGTCGACGAGAGCACCGACCGCCTCCGGCGACTCCGGCACGGCGTCGGCATACTCGGACGGCCGGTGCACGATGCCGTAGCGATCGGCGACCGACGCGATCGCCACGCCGGCGATGAACCCGCCGATGTGCGCGCCGTGCGCGACGCCGACGTCGTCGCCTGCGAAGAGATACGGCAGCAGGTTCTCGAAGACGAGATAAAACCCGAGCACGACGCGCGCCGGGACTTCGAAGATGTTGCCGAGAAACGGCGGCAGCAGCCACACCATACGGACGACGTTGCGCGGGAACCACACGAAGTAGAGTCCGAGCACGCCGGAGATCGCGCCCGACGCGCCCACGACCGGCACCTGCGAGGCCGGTGCGCCGGCCCAGTGGAACAGCGTCGCCGCGGACCCGGTGCCGAGGTACGCGAGCGCGTAGCGCAGCGGCCCCATGCGGCGCTCGACGTTGTCGCCGTAGATCCACAGGAAGAGCATGTTCCCGAACAGGTGCAGGAAGCCGCCGTGCAGGAACATCGACAGCAGAAAGCCGCTCGCGGTGGGCGCCGCGGGCCGGAAGGCGTGCGTGAAGACGTAGAGATCGTACTTGGAGACCTGCTGCGCGAGCGTCGCCATCGAAACCTGGCGGCCGAGCACGTGGCCCATGACGCGCAGGTATTCCGCGAGCGCCGGATCGCCCGGCAGTGGCCGCTGGTCCGAGAGCGGCAGCGTGACGAACGCGTAGATCGCGACGTTGATCGCGATGATCGCGTAGGTGACGACCGGAACCCCGCGGGGGTTCGGCGCGTCACCGATGGGAAGGACCACTCAGCCTCGCGTC
>DATJZY010000004.1 GCA_035577985.1 Candidatus Eisenbacteria bacterium | reverse complement strand
GAGGTACTCCTCGACGAAGCGCCGCCGGCGTGCGGTCAACTCAAACGGACGTACGGACGAAGTCTCTGCTCTTGAGCCACTGCCGGGAGGTGGCACGCTGGTCTTGGCCGTCCCCGGCTCCAGTTGTCCCGCCTCTGCTGCGTCCACATTCCAACTCCTTGCCTCCGGCTTGCGGTGAAACGCAGGCTTCACTGGAGACGCTCGTCGAGGGTCAGGCGTCTCTCCACACGAGAGAGTCTGACGTCCGTCCCCTGGACCCGCCGCCGCAGACTCGCTCACCGACCCAGGCATGCGTACGATCCTTCCGGTAGTCCCCTGAGCGCCACGATCGCATCCTCGTCGCGCTCCCGAGCCCAGAGAAGCGAACGATGAGCAGCCTTCCGCCGGCACACCGATGTCGCGCGACCTTCAGTCTTGGCGTCGAAGATGGCCTCCTTCGATTGTGGCCGCTGACCACGATTCATGGCCGTCCACGCCGATTCCAGCCTGCTTGCTGAAGAGATTTCCCCTTGCTTATCGCTGAACCCTCGGGGTTCGATTCCCCTCCTCGGCACTCCCGACGTCGCTCCCACCAATTTTGGCTGGCGCGTTCATGCCTGTCACGGCGCCCGGCGACGATCGCCGCGCCGCTCCCGCCGCTCCGGAGCGATGTCGGCGAGTCAGCACTGGCTGCCGGGCCCGCGAAAGGGGTCGCCGACATGGCGCGCCGAACGACGCGCCGCGCGTGAGACATTGCTCGCGTGCGCGACGCGCCTGATACCTTCGTCGCATTGACACCCGGCGCAGAACCCGTGGTAGCGTCCGTTTCGTTTTCCGGCGCTCTCGGGCGCCAGACCACGGGGGAAACGGCTTCAACACATGAAGGGGCTCGCCACAGTCCGCGCGACCGTCGGGCTCACCCTGTTACTGGCCGCGACCTCGGCCGTCGCCCAGAACCCGCCCCTCGACCGGAATCTCGGCGCGTTCCACATCTTCGGGTCGCGCTCGGTCAACCTGAAGAACTACACGCTGCTCGGCGCCTGCAACATCGGCGTCGATTGCGCCAAGCCGTCGAGCAACAGCGATTGCGGCGTACTCTCCCAGGAAGACGCCTTCTACGCCGACAACTCGCAGATCGCCGGCGACAACGCGAAGTTCACGAAGGCCGGTGCGAGCGTGTGGCAGCTCTTCTCGAACGAGATCGACTCGCCCCAGAACGTCACCGTGCGCCTCGGCACCGATGTGCTGACGCCGCTCCCGATCATCGGCGATCGCGACGGCGACGGCGTACCGAGCTGTCGCACCGTCGGCGGCACGTGCGCGACGGATCCCGGCGATCTCGCCACCGCGTGCGCGTTCCCCACACCGTTCCCCGCGTGCGATCCGTCGAAGCCGATCACGGTGCTCGGCAACGCCGACTGCACGGGCGCCACGGACGCGGTGCCGGGCAACGGCCGCTGCGACCTCGGCCCCGGCACGTACGGCGACCTCGTCGTGCAGAACCAGGGCAAGGTCACGTTCGCCGGCGGTGCCTACGTCTTCTGCAAGGTCGACGTCGGCAAGAGCACGAACACGATCACGAACGACCCGACCACGATCTACACGTCGGGCGACTTCCTGGTGAACAACGACTCGAGCCTCGGCCAGCAATGCGGCGACTTCACCGTGCTCGCCAACGGGCCCGGGGCCATCGGCTTCGGGCGCAACTCGGCGATCACGGGGTTCTTCTGCGCGCCGCAGCGCGTGCTGATGCTCGGGCACGACAACGACCTCACCGGGCAGTTCTACGCGGACGAGGTGAACGCGGACTCGAACAACCGCGGGCGCTGCTGCGCACCGGCCGACGACTGCGCGTGCATCGATTCCTTCTCGCCCGTGGTCGCCTCGGTCGGCACCGACGTCACGCTACGCGGCGGCTGCTCGCTCGCCGGTGTGACCGAGGTGCGCATCTGCGGGATCGTCGCGCCCATCACGGCGAAGACCGCGACCGAGGTCCACGTCACGGTCCCGGCGGGCGCGACCGGTGCCTGCGCCGTCCAGGTGAAGAGCGTGTCGGGGACCTTCCACCCGACCGCGACGTTGGCGGTGAACTGAGATGCGAATGGCTCTGCGCGCCTGCATCGTGGTCGTGCTCGCCGCGCTCGTCGGCGCGTCGGCGGCCGACGCGCAGCCGCTCCGGCGTACACTGTCCTCGTACTTCCTGCTCGCCCAGCGCAAGGCGTCGGTGAAGAACCTGTCGCTCGACAGCCCGTGCAACGTCGGCGTCAACTGCGCGTCTCCGGGCAAGAACTCGAGCTGCGGCGTGATGGCGCTCGGCGCCGTGACCTTCGTCGAGGGAAGCCAGGCGGCGTCGGACCTGATGTTCTTCCGGAAGCCCGGTGCCGTCGCCGCGCAAGTCTTCCGCAACGGTGGCGGCGCGCTCGACAACGTGACCTTGCCGGCGCCACCGCAACCCTTCACGCCGCCCATCATCCCCGGGACCTGCGATGCGCAGTGTCAGCCGAACACGGCGGCGCTCGAGACGGCATGTGGCTTCCCGGATCCGTTCCCGGACTGCGACGCGGCGAAGCCCGTGCTCGCCCAGCCGGGCGCCGACTGCGCGCCCGACGCGACGCCCGGAAACGGCGCCTGCGATCTGCCGCCGGGCACCTACGGCTACATCGTGGTCCAGAACGCAGCCAAGCTGAACCTCACCTCCGGAACCTACGTGTCGTGCGGTGTGCGCATCGGCCGCAACGTCGTCGTGACGGCGCACGATTCGACGGTGCTGGTGTCGGGCGGTGGCTTCTTCAAGGCCAACAACGGCGCGACGGTCGCGGAAGCGTGCGGCGATCTGCGGGTGCTCCTGAAGGGCAAAGGCAGCGTCAGCTTCGGACGGCATGCGAGCATCGCGGCCGACATCTGCGCGCCCGCGTCGAGCCTGAAGCTCGGCCACGCGAACCAGCTCACCGGACACTTCGTCGGCGACACCGTGAGCGCCGACTCGAACAACCACGGGCGGTGCTGCGGCGGCGCGTGTGCGTGCTTCAACGACGTCACGCCCCGGCTGGCGCACGTCGGGGACGCGATCACGCTGGTCGCCGGCTGCGACCTCTCCAACGTGAGCGCGGTACGCGTGTGTGGTCAGCCGGCGACGATCGTCGGTCAGACGACGAGCGAGCTCATGTTCACGGTACCCACGGGCGCCTCGGGCGCGTGCCGGGTCGAGATCGACAGCGCGAGCGGGACGTTCGAGGGGTCGATTCTCCTGTCCATCAATTAGCGACACCATTTTTTCCGTTGTTGACGGGGGTCATATGGGCGGCGTAGGCGGGGGTATGCGAAAGGCGGGCTGGCGGGCCTTCATGACGGTGCTGCTCGCTTTCGGGGCGAGCGCGACGGCGTCGGCGGCACTGCTGCCTTGCCAGAGCCCGTCCGCGGATCCCTGCACGATCGCCGCCACGTCCACCATCGCGGCGGGCGTCTACGACATCCGCCCGCGCTCCCTGGTGGTGCAGAACCGCACGATCACGATCACCGGCGCGGGCGAGTTCAAGGTGCTCGCGAACAACGTCACGCTGCAGCCGGGCGCGCGCTTCGTCACTCCCGGCACCGACGGCAACCTCACGGTCAACTTCGACGCCACCGGCACGATCGACCTCCAGGCGCAGGGCAACACGCGCTCCCGCATCGACGTCAGCGGCAACTTCGGCGGGGGTGGCATCGTCCTGCACGCGGTCGGCAACGTCACCTCCAACGGCTCGCTCGTGGCGAATGCGACCAACCTGCTCGGCTTCGGCGGCCCGGTCACGATCACCAGCACCACGGGCAACGTTAGCATCGGCGGCGACCCGAGCGAGGGCATCAAGTCGTTCGGGAACGCGCAAGGAGGCGGCGGCTCGATCTCGATCGAGGCGACCCTCGGCTCGATCTCGATCTCGACGAACCTCGTGCCCAAGGGCGGCGACTGCGGGAGCTGCGAGGTGGACCTCACCGCGGGCACCGACATCACGACCACGGCGCAGGGCGTCCTCGATCTGCAGGCGTCGGGCGCCGGGGACGGCGGGTTCGTCAGCCTCACCGCGGGCCGCGACATCGCGCTCACCGGCAACATCCTCGCCAACGGCTCCGGCGACGACGAGGACGGCGGCAGCGGGGGCGACCTCCTGTTCAGCGCGAACCGCAACATCACGATCGGCGGGCGTGTGGAGCTGAACGGCGCATCGCCCGACGGCAGCAGCGGCACGCTCGACGTCGATGCCGGCGGCTTCATCACGCAGAGCGGTCCCCTGTTCGGTCACGCGATCGGCTTCGGGCAGGGCGACGAGATGTCCTACAGCGCGGTTGGCAACGTCACGCTCTCGAACGAGATCGACCTCAACGCCGACAACTTCGGGGGCGACATCACGGTGTTCTCGAACGCCCTCGTGACCGTCAGCGGCAACCTGCACTCGATCGTGCCGGTCGATCCCGTGAACCACCCCGACGCGCTGGGCGGAACGATCGAGATCGAAGCGTGCCAGATCAACGTCACGTCGGCGGGCCGGCTCACCTGCCAGGGGCCCGGCGGCGATCCGGCGGGCAGCAACCTGCTGGAGGCGAGCACCGGTCTGACGGTCGCAGGGCACCTCACCGCCACGGGCGCGAACGACCTCAGCTGGCGGACGACGGCCCCGGTGCTGACGGGGTCGGTCATCACGCCGCCCGCGGCGACGGTCCAGGATCCGCAACTGCAGTGCTGCGGCGTCTCGTGTCCGACCACGACGACGACCACCACCACGACGACGACCAGTACGACGACGTCCCCGGTGCCCACGACGACCTCGACGTCCTCGACCAGCACGAGCCGCCCGACGACCACGAGCACGTCGACCACCACCTCGACGAGCACGACGTCCACGTCCACGTCGACGACCACCTCGACATCGACGTCGACGACCACGAGCACGTCGACGAGCACGAGCCGCCCGACGACCACGAGCACGTCGACCACCACGTCGACGTCGACCACCACCACGACCATCGTGCTCGGATGTACGGCCGCCCCACTTCCCGGTTGCATCGGCTCCGCCAAGGGATCGCTGCTCGTGAACGAGAAGGCCCTCGGCAAGGAGAAGCTGAAGATCACGATCAATCAGATCCTCTCGACCGTGACGCCGCCGCAGTTCGGCAACCCGGTGAGCGGCATCACCACGTACGCGGTGTGCCTCTACGACCAGTCGAACGCCCTCGTCGCCACCATGCGCGTGAACCGCCCCGGAGCCATCTGCGGCACCAAGCCGTGCTGGAAGGCGATCCTCGGCAAGGGCATCAAGTACAGCGACAAGCTGGCGGGGGCCGACGGGATTCAGCAGATCGTCGCGCAGGGGGGCGACGTCCGGAAGGGCAAGATCATCATCAAGGGAAAGAACGACGCGACGAAGGGCCAGCACGCGCTGCCGACGGGTGTCGCCGTCCCCTTGACGGGCGATCGCAGCGCCACGGCCCAGCTCGTGAGCAGCAACGCGTCGTGCTTCTCGGCCGCCATCGTCACGGTCACCGAGGCCGACGGCAAGGTCTTCAAGGGGAAGACGCCATAGCCGCCGCGACGCCGGGAGTGGCCTTCGAGGCCGGCGCAGGGTAGATTCGCTTCTCGATGCGAGGACCCGGCGGCACGAAACGGCAGAAGGAGCGGGCACGGCTCGAAAAGCGCGCCGAGAAGGAGCGCAAGAAGGCCGAGCGCCGCGCGCTCGAGAAGGAGCGCCCGCCCGTCGCGCCGGGCGAGGATCCGGACATCGCCGGCATCGTCCCCGGTCCTCAGCCCCGTCCGTGGGACGACGACGAGGACGCCGGCGCCGAAGAGACGGCCGACGACGAGGACGAGGCGGGCTGAGTTCTGATGCCGCGCTACCGGAGCGTCGGAGCGCGGAGACGAGCCGCGCGGCGTTCCGTCTTCGCGACGTTCGCTGGCGCGCACGCGCCGCGCGGCGAACCAAGCGGAGCCCTCGCTGCCCGCCCCGCGCTCCACGCCGCGACCGAAGCGCGCTCCGCTCCCTAGCGCTGGACGGCGAGCGACCCTGCCCCCGCGAGGTCGGCCGGGTTCCAGTACTCCCGCCAGTGCGAGATGAGGCCGCCGCGCATCGTGCAGCGGCTCATGCCGCGCCACGTGATCGTCTTCGCGCTCTGGCGGTGCTCGACGGTGATGACCCACTCGGCGAGCACGACGTCCTCGCCCGCGATCGCGAGGTGCAGGACGTTGAAGCGCAGGGGGCGCGTGATCTCGTTCGAGCGGTGCACCAGCTCGGCGAATGCCTCGCGGCCGCGCAGGGGCTCGGGATGCGACGGGGCCTCGAACACCATGTCGTCCGCCCAGAGCGCGAGGTAGGCGCCGAGGTCCTCGCGCAGCCATGCGGCGCGGCGCGCGTCGAAGAGCCGGGTGGCCTCCGCCAACGTCAGCATGCCATCCGTATTAGCGGGCGCCTTCCCTCGACGAAACCCCTCTGCTACGTTTCGACCCATGGCTGATGTGAACGCCGTCTCCGACGACACCTTCGACGCCGAAGTCCTGCAGAGCGCCACACCGGTCCTGATCGACTTCTGGGCACCGTGGTGCGCACCCTGTCGGGCGATCGGCCCGGTCGTCGAGGAGCTCGCGCGCGAGTACGCGGGGAAGGTCAAGGTCGTCAAGATGAACGTCGACGACAACCCGCGCACCCCGCAGAAGTACGGCGTGCGCGGCATCCCGAACCTGATCCTGTTCAAGGGCGGTCAGGTGAAGGAGCAGATCGTCGGCGCCGTGCCGAAGGCCCAGCTCGTCCGCGCCATCACGTCCGTCGTCGTGTAACGTCCCGGCGGCCGGTCCCTCAGAAGAGGTGGCGGCGCATCGAGACGTTCATCACGAGCCCGATCCCGACGAGCATCCCGAACAGGGACGATCCGCCGTAGCTGAAGAATGGCAGCGGGATCCCGACGACCGGGAGCAGGCCCGTCGTCATCCCGACGTTGACGACCACCTGCCAGAACACGATCGCCATCACGCCGAGCACGAGCAGCACCCCGAACCGATCGCGGGCGCGCAGCGCGATCACGAGCCCGCGGAGCAGAAGACCCAGATAGAGCGCCATGAGCGCCACCGCGCCCACGAAGCCGAACTCCTCCGAGAAGACGGAGAAGATGAAGTCGGTGTGCTGCTCGGGGAGGAAGTTCAGGTGGTTCTGGGTCCCGCGCAGGAAGCCGCGGCCCCACACCATTCCCGAGCCGACCGCGATCTTCGACTGGATGATGTGATAGCCCGCGCCCTGCGGATCGAGCTCGGGGTTGATGAAGGTGAGGATCCGCTGCTGCTGGTAGGTCTTCAAATGGTTCCAGAGCGCCGGCCCCAGGATCGGTGACGCCACGATCACGGGGAGCGCGAGCAGCGCGAACCAGCGCAGGCGAATCCCGCCCAGGACCAGCATCGAGATCAGCACGAATCCGAGCATGGCCGCCGAGCCGAGGTCGGGCTGCACCAGGATCAGGATCACGGGCGGGATCGTGAGCAGCGCCGGCAGGATCATCTCGCGCAACGTCAGCCGCACCGCGGCCGTGCGCGCGAAGTAGTGGGCGAGCACGATCACGAGCGCGGGCTTCATGAACTCCGAGGGCTGGATCGACACCGGGCCGAGCGCGATCCAGCGCCGCGATCCGCCGGCGGCCCGGCCGATCAGCGGCACCAAGATGAGCGCCACGACGGCCGCGCCGTAGACGACGTACGCGTAGCGATCGAGCCGCCGGTAGTCGAACGACAGCACGAGCAGCATCCCCGCGAAGCCACCCGCGAACCACATGGCCTGGCGGACGGCGAGCGGGGACGGCCCGTCCATGCTCGGCGCGTGCGTCGCGCTGTAGACGGTCGCGATCCCGAGCCCGCAGACCGCGATCGCGAACAGGGGCAGCAGCCACTCGAAGTGCGTGATGAGTCGGCGGTCGACGTAGAGCCGCATCAGTCCTCTCGCACTCCGCTCGCCGGCTCGGGGAGCGCGGCCGGCTCGGGCGGCGCCCCGCGGTCGAAATAGTGGGCCAGCACCTGGCGCACCGTCGGCGCGGCGATTGCGCCACCGCCGCCGCCGGCGTTCTCGACGATGCACGCGACGGCAATCTCCGGCGCCTCGTACGGTGCAAAAGCGATGAACCACGCGTGATCGCGCGTCGCCAGCGCGCCCTTGTTCGAGCGCGAGCGTTCACCCATCGTCACGACCTGGGCCGTGCCGGTCTTGCCGGCGACGGTCACGCCGGGAAGGCGCGACTTCTTTCCCGTGCCCCGGTCGGACATCACGACGTCGCGCATCGCCTCGCGGACGATCTCGAGGTTCTTCTGCGAGACCTCCGCGTGCCCCATGACTTCCGGCTCGATCACGCGCCGCACGCTGCCGTCGGGCGCGTCGATGCGCTTCACGTAGTGGGGCCGGTAACGCGTGCCTCCATTCGCTATCGTGGCCGCGAGGTTCGCCATCTGCAGCGGCGTGACCGTGACGTAGCCCTGCCCGATCGCGACCGACAGCGTCTCGCCGGGATACCACGGCTGCTGAAAGCGCCGCCGCTTCCATTCCGAGTCGGGGATGGTCCCGGCCTTCTCGTGGTCGAGCTGGATGCCCGTGAGCACGCCCAGGCCGAGGCTCCGCGTGTATTTCGCGATCCCGTCGACCGTCAGACGGGCGCCGTACTGGTAGAAGAAGACGTCACACGACTGCACGATCGCCTCGTGGAGGCTGACCGTGCCGTGCCCGCCCTTGCGCCAGCAGCGGAAGAAGTGGTTCCCGAACTGCGTCCCGCCGTGGCAGCTGACGCTCGAGCCGGTCGTCGCGACGCCGGCTTCGAGCGCGCCCGCGGCCACCGCCACCTTGAACGTCGAGCCGGGTGCGAACTGTCCCTGCACGGCCCGGTTGTTGAGCGGCCGCAGCGGATCCTGCAGCAGCGCGCGCCACTCGCCCCGACGCACGCCGCGCGCGAAGACGTTCGGATCGTAGCCCGGGTGGGAGACCATCGCGAGCACCTCGCCGTTGCGCGGGTCGAGCGCGACGAGCGCGCCGTTGCGATCGCCGAGGGCCTGCTCGGCGACGCTCTGCAGGTCACGATCGATCGTGAGGGTCAACGTGTCACCGGAAACGTCCGGTGTCTCCTCCAGCACGCGCACGCGCCGGCCGAGCGCGTCGACCTCGACCTGCTGCTCGCCGGGCACCCCGCGCAGCTCGGCATCGAAGGCCTTCTCGAGGCTCGCCTTCCCGACGACGTCGCCGGGCCGCAGCGTCGCGTCCGCGAGCCCCGCGAGCTCCTTCTCGCTCACCTCGCCCACGTAACCCAGCAGGTGCGAGGCCATGGACTCGAACGGATAGTAGCGGCGCGGCACGACCTGCAGCGACACGCCCGGCAGCTCGAGCTGATGGGTCTCGAGCGCCACGACGCCGTTCCAGTCGAGGTCGCGATGCACGACGATGCCGGCGTAGGGCGGCCGCTTCGACGGCGCGCGCAGGCGCTCGTGGATCTGCGTCTCGGTCTCGCCGAGCTGCTGCGCCAGCGTGCGCAGCGTCGTCTTGTGGTCGGGCGCGTCCTCGGGAACGAACACGACGTCGAACGACGGCCGGTTGTCGACGAGGATCGTCCCGTTGCGGTCGTAGACGACGCCGCGCGCCGACGGCACGCGGACCAGGCGCGTGCGGTTGTGCTCGGAGAGGTCCCGCATCTCCGGCCCCTTCACGACCTGCAGGAACCACAGGCGGGCGACGATGAGCGTGAACACGATGAGCACCATGCCCGCGGTCACGCCGATGCGGGACGACAGCTCGGAGGGAACCTCCCGAGGCGCCACGTGGAACTCGCCGCCGAGCTGGATCATCTCACGCCAGCCGCAGGAGCCGGCGCTCCCAGTGAAGCACGCCGAAGACCCACGGAGTAGCGAGCGCGGCGAGCACGGCCTGGACGAGCCCTCGCCGGATGACGACGGGCCAGCCCGGCCACGCCCGATCGACCAGGACGACGACCGCGTGCGCGACCAGCATGTAGACGAGCGACGCCAGGAAGACGACGATCATGGCGGGCAGGCCATCTTCGGTCCAGAGCGTGCGGGAGATGAGGTAGGCGACCACATACGCCGCCGTGCACGCGGCGGCATGAACGCCGAGCACGGTCCCCGAAAACGTATCGAGGAAATAGCCGAGGAGAAACGCCCCCACGACGCCGCCGACGCCGTGGTAGCGCAGCCCGAGATACACGGCGAGCACGAGCACGAAGTTCGGGACCACCTCGGTGAGGCCCGTAACGAGCTCGCCGACCGTCGTCTGGACCAGCATCGCGAGCACCGCCGCGACGGCGATCATCAGCGTCACCCGCATGGCGTCACTGGAGCGGCGTGCTCATGGGCAGGTCGCCGACGATGGCTTCGACCGGCCCGCGCGTGACGAGGACCTCCTCGAGACGATCGAAGTCGACGAACGGCCGGACGGTGGCGTACTGGAAGAGACCCTGGCCGCGCTTGTCCACCGCGCCGATCTGTCCGACCGGGAGGCCACGCGGAAAGATGCCGTCGACGCCGGAGGTGACGACGAGATCGCCGGTCTGGAGGTCCTCCGTGCGCTTCACGAACTTGAGACCGCAGCCCTCGCTCACCGTCCCCTCGACGATGCCGCGCGCCCGGGTGCGCTGGACGATGGCGTCGATGCCGCTGTTGTGGTCGGTGATGAGGAGCACCCGCGCCGCGCCGGCACCCACGAGGAAGACCTGCCCGACGACGCCGCCGGGCGCCAGCACGGCCGCGCCCTTCTTCACGCCGTCGCGCTCGCCGCGATCGATCGTGAGCGTCCGCGCGAGGCCGGTGGCGTCGCGCCCGATCACCGTCGCGGTGATCACGTCGCCCGCGAGCCGGTCGCGAAAGGCGAGAAGATCGCGCAGGCGGACGTTCTCCTGCCGCGTCTCCTCGAGGCGCACCGCCTGCGTCTGCAGATCGCGGACGCGGGCGCGGAGCGTGTCGATCTCGCTGCGCCGGCGGAAGATGGCCGCCGTGTCCTGCCACACCTCGGCGAGCGCGCGCTGCGCGACGGCACCGACGCGTTGGAACGGCGCCATCACGTCGAGGAGCAGCCGACCGAAGCGATCGGTGCGGCCGCGTCCCGTCGCCGTCGATGCGACCAACACGGCCGCGAGGCCGCCGCACACGAGCGAGGCGAGCAGCACGCGGTTGCGGCGGAAGAACTCGAGCATTACGCCCCGCGGGGGCGCCCCAGCTCACTGAATCGCGATGTCCCTGAGCAGGCTGAGTTCATCGAGCACCTTGCCGGCGCCCATGACGACCGCCGTCAACGGATCGTCGGCGAGCACGACCGGCAGTCCGGTCTCCTCACGCAGGAGGACGTCGAGGTTGCGCAGGAGCGCGCCGCCGCCCGCGAGCACGATCCCCTTGTCGACGATGTCCGATGCGAGCTCCGGCGGGGTCCGCTCGAGCGCGATGCGGACCGCCTCGACGATCTGGTTGATCGGCTCGAGGAGCGAGTCGCGGATCTCTTCGTCGGAGATGTCGACGGTCTTCGGCACGCCCGCCACGAGGTCGCGGCCCTTGATCTCCATGGTCTGGATCTCGTTGCCCGGATAGGCGGATCCGATCGTGATCTTGATGAGCTCCGCTGTCCGTTCGCCGACCAGCAGATTGTACTTGCGCTTGATGTACTGGACGATGGCCTCGTCCATCTTGTCGCCGCCGACACGCACCGATCGCGAGAACACGATGCCCGCGAGCGAGATCACCGCGACCTCGGTCGTGCCGCCGCCGATGTCGACGATCATGTTGCCGGCCGGCTCGGTGATGGGGAGCCCCGCGCCGATCGCCGCGGCCATGGGCTCCTCGACGAGGTAGACCTCGCGCGCGCCCGCCGACTCCGCCGACTCGCGCACGGCGCGCTTCTCGACCTCGGTGACGCCGAACGGCACGCAGATGATGATGCGCGGCCGCACCAGGCGCTTGCGGTTGTGGATCTTCTGGATGAAGTACCGCAGCATCGCCTCGGTGATCTCGAAATCCGCGATGACGCCGTCCTTGAGGGGCCGGATCGCGGTGATGTTGCCCGGCGTGCGGCCCAGCATGCGCTTCGCTTCCGCGCCGACCGAGAGCACGCGCCGGCCGCCCTTCGCATCCTTCTGGACGGCGACGACCGAGGGCTCGTTGCATACGATGCCCTCGCCCTTCACGTACACCAGGGTGTTCGCCGTTCCGAGATCGATCGCGAGATCGTTCGAGAACAGCCCCAAGATCGTGTCGAGAATCATCGGATGTGCGGGACGAGGTATCAGAAAGCCCAGGCGGCAGCAATGAAACGCGACGTCCGGCGGGCATCTTGGTTTGCAAACCCACAGGGGACGGGTTAGCGTCGCCGACGCACCCGTGCTGAACCAACTCCGGCGCTTTCACAGCTCCACGCCCATCAAGATTCTCTACACGCTGCTCGCCGTCACGTTCGTCTGGTGGGGCGTAGGGTCGTTCGGCGCGACGGTCGACGCCGTCGCCGACGTGCGCGGCACGCGCATCACGCGCCGCGAGGTCGACCGCGAAGCGGCCCTCCTCCAGCGCCGCTACGAGCAGATGCTGAAAGGCGTCAGCCTCCCGCAGATGCCGGACCTCCGCGGCCAGGCGCTCGACAACCTCATCGAGGCGGCCCTCGTGCAGCACGAGGTCAATCGCCTGGGGCTCGAGATCACGGACAGCGAGGTCGTGACGGCGATCACGCGGATCCCCGAGCTGCAGGAGAACGGACGCTTCAGCCGCGACCTCCTCGAGCGCATCCTGCGCGACCAGCGCGATCGCGGGGAATTCGAAGACTCCATCCGGCGCGATCTGCGCGACCAGCGCCTGCGCAGCCTCATCACCGACGGCGTCCAGGTCACCGACGCGGAGATCGAGGAGCGCTACAAGCTCGATCGCGAGCAGGCGAACCTGGCCTTCGCCCGGATCGTCGCCGCCGACCTCGTCGCCAGCGCCGTCGTGAGCGACGCGGACCTGGAAGCCGAGCTCAAGGCCCACGAGGATCGCTATCGCACGCCCACGACGACGCGCGCGCGCTACGTCGTGTACCGGCGAGGCGAGTTTGCCGAGATGGCGAAGCCCACCGAGGAGCAGGTGCGCGCCGCCTACGACGACCACGTCGCCGACCGCTTCACCGACGTCGAGCAGATCCGGGCCCGCCACATCCTGCTCAAGACGGCGCCCGATGCCGCCGAGGACGTGAAGGCGCAGCGGCGCGCCGAGGCGGAGGATCTCCTGAAACAGATCCAGGGCGGGGCCGACTTCGCGACCCTCGCCACGCAGAAGTCCGAGGACGCGGGCTCCGCGACCAAGGGCGGCGATCTCGGCTTCTTCTCGCGCGGGCGCATGGTGCCGGCGTTCGAGGCGGCCGCCTTCGCGCTCGAACCCGGCAAGGTGAGCGAGGTCGTCGAGACCCCGTTCGGCTACCACATCATCAAGCTCGAGGAGCGAAAACCCGGCGGCGTGAAGCCGTACGAGGCGGTGCACGATCAGCTCGTCGCCGAGCTCACGGGCGAGCGGAGCCTCGACCTCGCGCGCAAGCAGGCCGACGCCGACCGGCGCGCCGTCGTGCGCGGCAAGTCGCTGCAGGAAGCCGTCGGATCGCGAAAGGTCGAAGAGACGCCGCCGTTCTCGGCCGGCGGCGACGTGCCCGGCGTCGGACGCGTCAAGGCGTTCGTCGATGCGGCCCTCGCGCTCGGCGACGGCGAGGTGAGCGACCTCATCGAGACGGACGACGCGATCTACGTGCTGGCGCCGTTCGACCGCAAGGAGCCGACGGTGCCGCCGCTCGCCGAGATCCGGGCCAAGGTCGAAGTCGACGCGAAGAAGACGGCTGCGGAGAAGCTCGCCAAGCAAAAGGCCGAGACGCTGCTCGCCCGCGCCAAGGAGGTGGGCCTCGAGAAGGCCGCCGCCGAGGCCGGCGTCAAGCTCGACGAGACCGGCCCCTTCGAGCGTCGCGTCGGAGCGGTGCCGAAGCTCGGACCCATCCCGGATCTCCGCACCGACGCCTTCGCGCTCACGCCGGAATCGCCGCTCGCGCCGAAGGTGTACACGCCCGGCGGCGACGCGGTGGTGATCGTCCTCAAGAGCCGCACGCCCGCCGACATGTCGGGATTCGAAGCGGCCAAGGCGGGGCTTCGCGAGAGCGTCCTCGCCCAGCGCCGTCAGACGGCGATGACGAGCTTCATGAGCTACTTGAAGGAGCGCGCGGTGAAGGACGGCGCGCTCCGGGTGCAGTCCGACGCCCTCGACCGCGGTTGACGCGGCGGACGGGCTCGTGTGGCCCGGCACCCGGCGCTTCGGGTGCGTCCTCGTTCACGGCTTCACGGCAACGCCGGAGGAAGTGCGCCCGCTCGGCGACGGGCTCGCAGCGCGCGGTTTTCCGTGCCGGGCGGTCCGTCTTCCGGGCCACGGGACGAGCATCGACGACCTCGCGCGCGTGGGCCGCGCGGAGTGGATCGCGACCGTCGAGCGCGCCGTCGACGTCCAGGCGAGCGAGAGCGGGCGCGTGGCGCTCGCCGGCGTCTCGCTCGGAGCGCTCCTCGCCGCAGAGATCGCGGCGACCCACCGCGCCCAGGTGGACGCGCTCGTCCTGTGCGCGATCCCGCTCGCCTTCGCGGATCGGCGCGTGCCGACGCTGCGCTGGCTCGCGTGGCTTCCCGGTGTCAGGCAGCGCTACGCCGTCCTGCCCAAGCGCACCGGGGGACGGGACATCCTCGACCCGGAGGCGCGCGCCCGCTCGCACGCCTACGAGACGATGCCCCTGCCAGCGCTGCTGGAGCTCTTCCGGCTGCGCGCCGTCGTCCGCCGTCACCTCCATCGCATCACCCAACCGACGCTCGCGATGCACGGCCGTCACGATCACACCGCCCCGGTGGGGAATCTCGAGCTCCTGCGGCGCCGCCTGCGCACACCCTGGCTCGAGACGCAGGTCTTCGAGTCGAGCGCGCACATCATCACCGAGGACCAGGAACGAGACGCCGTCGCCGCGCGCGCCGCCGACTTCGTCGGGCGCGTCGAGTCGAAACTAGCGACCCGCGACGTGCGCTGAGGCGGCCGCCTCGTCGGCCGCACTCTCGCCCGCCTGCTCCGCCTCGACACGTGGGCGCGCCGCGTGCTCGATCGCGAACTGGAGCTGCGGATAGCGTACCGGCAGCCGCAGCAGGTTCGCCACGAACACGCCGGTCGCCATGCGATCGAGCCACGACGACGTCGGCCACCCGAAGTGGACGGTGACGTCGCGGCCACCGAACTCCTCCTCGAGGAGCGCCAGGATCGAGCGGATGCTGGCGAAGACGCTGCCGCCCTGGATGGGGAAGCGGTAGTGGTTCGGTGCGGCGCGCGGGGGAATGGGCGTGCGCGGCGAGAAGAAGGTGATGAAGGCCGACCCGCCCGCGTCGGGGGTGAGCTGTGTCTCGCCGGGACGCCGGAACCACACGTGCAGCGGCCCGTCGGTCTCGCCGAGCGCGAGCAGCATCTCCATCGGGTAGTCGCTGCGGCGCTTCTCCTGGAGCTCGGGGCCGTAGCGGCGCGAGAACGGCACGCCGGCGGCGAGGATCACCGCGACGACCCCCGCCCACAACCCGGTCCCGTTCGGCTTGTGGGCGGCGAGGTAGATGAAGCAGCAGACGAGCACCACCTCGAGCAGCAGCGTTCCCACGCGCGACGTGTGGTAGGCGCGGATCTCCTTCGTGCCCTGGAACCAGCGGTAGATCAGGAGGCAGCCGATGTTGATGCAGAAGCTCGCGAGCAGCCCCACCGCGTACATCTCGGCGAGGATCGCCTGCGAGCCGTGCGTCAGCAGGATGATCGACGTGTACATCACTGCGTTCACGAGGTGGACGCGGTAGAGCGACGCGCGGCGGTTCGTCGCGAGCAGCCAGTCGAAGCGGTAGCGGTGCCCCACCCGCTCGAGCAGCTCGCTCGATGCGACGTAGGCGGTGTTGACGGCCATTACGAGGATGACGCTGCCGAAGAGCCCGACCACTGCGCCGAACCACTCCGTGCTGACGAGCGTCGCCAGGTGCGGGATCAGATCGCCTTCGTGCGCGTGGAAGTCGATAGGCTGCGAGAGCGCGAGCGCCGACACGATCGGCGTCACGAGCCCGACCGTGAGCGCAAGGAAGACGTACGCGCGACGGATGTCGCGCCAGCTCTCCACGAGACCCGCCGTCTGGATCACCGACTCGATGCCCGAATAGGCGAGCACGCAGCTCGCCACACCGATCGTCATCACCTCGACGAAGTTCACCGCCCCGCCGGCGCGGACCTCCCGGACCACGCTGGTCGCGCTCTCCAACATGGTGTGCGGGCTCGTGGGAGGCATGTGCAAGACACCCAGCAGGATCAGGTTCACGAACACGAATGCCGCCGCGATGAAGATGCCGAACGTCACGCGCGCGTTCTCGCGGATGCCCATGATGTTGAGGAGCGCGACGCTCCAGATGATGACGAGGATGAGCGCGTACTCGGTCCCCGGCGTGAGGTCGACGAAGAAGGTACCGTTGATGACGGCGCTGACGGTCGAGATGCACGCCGTCAGGATGTAGTCGACCATGATCGACGCGACGGCGACGAACGAGACGGTCGGCCCGAGCACGAAGTAGGAGAACGAGTAGACCCCGCCGCCCCGCACGCCGTTCAGCTCCAGGATGTGCGCGATCTCGACCATGCGGCTCGACAGGAACCGCATGAGGAGCGAGGTGAACGCGATGAAGAAAATCGCCTGCGCGCCGATGAAGCGGTGCGCCTCGGCCGGTGCGTAGAAGACCGACGTGAGCTCGTCCATGAGCGTGATGACGCCGATCGACAGCCACGTGAGGTACCACTTGCCGCCCTTGGTGAACCCGAGCAGGCTCGGCCGCCGCAGCAGCCAGAAGAAGCCGACGGCGAGAAGGCCGTTGACGACGAGGAGCGCGGCGGTGGTCATCGAATCTCCAGGGCCTCGAACAGATCGCCCAGGCTCGCGATCCCGTGCGGGCGAGCGCCCTCGGTCGGAAGACCGCGCAGGTTCCCCGCCGGCAGGATGCAGCGCTCGAAGCCGAGGCGTCCCGCTTCGCGCAGGCGGGCGTCGGCGCGTGCCACCGAGCGCACCTCGCCCGTGAGACCGACCTCGCCCCACAGGACGACGTCGTTCGGCAACGCCTTGCCGCTGGCGCTCGACGCGACCGCGGCGACCACGGCGAGATCGGCCGCCGGCTCGTCGACGCGCAGGCCGCCGGCGACGTTCAGGAACACGTCCTGATCGTAGAGCCGGACGCGACAGCGCTTCTCGAGCACGGCGAGGAGCAGCGCCACCCGCCCCGGATCGAGCCCGATGGCCGTGCGCCGCGGCATCGCCAGCGCCGACCGCGAGACGAGCGCCTGGATTTCCACCAGCACCGGACGGCTCCCCTCGAGCGTCGCCAGCACGGCGGAGCCCGGCGCGCCGGACGGACGCTCGGCGAGGAACGCCGCCGACGGGTTCGCGACCTCCGCGAGACCGCGTTCGCCCATCTCGAACACACCGACCTCGTTCGTCGATCCGAAGCGGTTCTTGACGGCGCGCAGGACGCGGAGCGCGTGCGCGCCGTCGCCCTCGAAGTAGAGCACCGTGTCGACCAGGTGCTCGAGCACGCGCGGCCCGGCGAGCGAGCCCTCCTTCGTCACGTGGCCGATGAGAAAGCACGCCGTCTGCGTCGCCTTGCAGCGCGTGACGAGCTGCGACGCCGACTCGCGCACCTGCCCGACACTACCCGGCGCCGATCCGAGCGCGCTCGTGTGGAGGGTCTGGATGGAATCGACGACGACGGCGCACGGCCGCGCGCGCTCGATCTCCGCCAGGACGGCTTCGGTCGCCGTCTCCGGCAGGATCAGGATCTCGGCGGCGCCGAGCCCGAGCCGGTCCGCGCGCAGCCGGATCTGCTCGGGCGATTCCTCACCCGCGACGTACAGGACCGGCAGGCCGCGTCCCGCGAGCGACCCGCAGGCCTGCAACGCCAGCGTCGACTTGCCGATGCCGGGGTCGCCCCCGAGCAGGACGATCGATCCCTGGACGAGGCCACCCCCGAGCACGCGGTCGAGCTCACCGATCCCGGTCGAGCGTCGCGCCGTCTCGCTCGCGACGACGGTCGACAGCGTCTGGGGGCGTCCACCTTCGACCGCCCCCGCCTGGCTTCCCCTGCCCCGAGCCTCCGGAAGGATCTCCTCGACGAGCGATCCCCAGGCTTCGCACCCCGGACACTGGCCGAGCCAGCGCGGCGCGGCGTGCCCGCACTGCTGGCAGACGTAGGCAGTCCTCGCCGCCTTGGCCATTGGTAAACTTCTATTCCTCTCGCGCGTTGACAAGGCGGAAGCGAGACGGCATGACCCCACGGTGCCCGCCGCCGAATGGTTCGAGGCCGAACTTCGGGGCCAGCTCGATCGCATAGAATCCAATGGCTTGCGCCGCCATCTGCTGGCGCTCGAATCGGGATCGGACGCCGAGGTGCAGCTCGAGGGGCGGTCCTTCGTCCTCCTCTCCTCGAACAACTACCTGGGGCTCGCCGGCGATCCGCGCCTCAAGGCGGCCTCGGCGGCGGCGGTCGACCGGTACGGCTGCGGCTCGGGGTCCTCGCGCCTCATCGCCGGACACCTGGATCTGCACGCCGAGGTCGAGGCCAAGCTCGCGAAGCTGAAGGGGACCGAGGCCGCCCTCATCTTCCAGTCCGGCTACCAGGCGAACGTCGGGACGATCACCGCCCTGGTCGGTCCGGGCGACCACGTCTTCAGCGACGAGCTCAACCACGCCAGCATCATCGACGGCTGCCGCCTGTCGCGAGCCACCGTCCACATCTATCCCCATTGCGACGTTCGCGCCCTCGAGACGGAGCTCGCACGGACCCAGGCGGCCGGCCGGCGGCTCGTCGTCACGGATTCGGTCTTTTCCATGGATGGCGACCAGACTCCACTTCCGGACCTGGTCGCAGTGGCGGAGCAGTATCACAGCGTCCTCATGGTGGACGAGGCCCACGCAACCGGTGTCCTCGGCGCGCGGGGCGCTGGCCTGACCGAGCAGCTCGGGCTCTCCGCGCGCGTCCCAGTGCAGATGGGCACCCTTGGAAAGGCACTCGGCAGCGCCGGGGCGTACGTCGCCGGCTCGCGCGCGCTCGTCGACGTGCTCGTGAACCGCGCCCGCAGCTTCATCTATACGACCGGGCTCCCGCCGGCCGCCGTGGCGGCGGCCGGCGCCGCGCTCGACGTGGTCGTCGCGGAGCCCGCGCGACGCCGTGCGCTCGCGGACAACGCGGCCCATCTCCGACGCGGTCTCGCGGCGCTGGGCCTCCCCGTCGGTGGCGACACGCACATCCTTCCCGTCGTGCTCGGCGACGTCGAGCGGACGATGGCCTTCGCCGCCGCGCTCCGCCGGTGTGGCGTCCTCGTGCACCCGATCCGTCCGCCGACGGTGCCGCCCGGATCGGCGCGCCTGCGCGTGACGCCGATCGCGACCCATACGCGCATGCAGCTCGACCGCGCGCTCGACGCCTTCGCGACGGCGGCGCGCGAGACGGGAGTACGGCCGTGACCGACACCACCACCCTCGTCCGCTGGGACCACGAGCACCTCTGGCATCCCTTCACGCAGATGCGCGACTGGCTCGCCGACGAGCCGCTCGTCGTGGCCAGGGCCGAGGGCCGCACGCTGATCGACACCGACGGCCGCCGGTACCTCGACGGCGTGTCGTCGTTGTGGTGCAACGTGCACGGCCATCGCCACCCGACGCTCGACGCCGCCCTGCGCGATCAGGTGGATCGCGTGGCGCACACCACGCTGCTCGGGCTGGGAAGCGTACCGTCGATCGAGCTCGCGCACGCGCTCGCGAAGATCCTGCCGCGCGGGCTCACGCGCGTCTTCTACTCCGACGCCGGCGCCACCGCGGTCGAGGTCGCGCTCCGCATGGCCCTTCAGTACCACCAGCTCCGCGGCGACACGCTGCGGACGCGCTTCGCGTCGCTCGTGGAAGCGTATCACGGCGACACGCTCGGCGCCGTGGGCGTCGGCTACTCGGACGCGTTCCATCGCTTCGTCGCCGACGCCGTCGTGCCGGCCGTGCGGCTGACGCCGCCCCACGTCTTCCGCTGGCAGCAGGGCCACGATGCCGCGCGTGCGCTCGCGCTCGCGATCGCCGATGCGGAGCGCGTTCTCGCGGAGCACGGCCCGACGCTCGCGGCGATCATCGTGGAGCCGCTCGTTCAGGGTGCGGCGGGCATGTGGGTCCACGCGCCGGAGTACCTCCGCCGCCTCCGCGCGCTCGCAACCCGCCACGGCACGCTCCTCATCGCGGACGAGGTCGCGACCGGCTTCGGGCGCACTGGACGAATGTTCGCGTGCGAGCACGCCGCCGTGACGCCCGACCTCATGTGCGTCGCGAAGGGCCTCACCGGCGGCTACCTGCCGCTCGCCGCGACGCTTGCGAGCGAAGAGATCTTCCAGACCTTCCTCGGGCCCTACGAGGAGTTCCGCGCCTTCTTCCACGGCCACACCTACACGGGAAATGCGCTCGCCTGCGCCGTCGCGCTCGCGAACCTGCGCGTGTTCGAGGAGGAGCGCACGCTCGAGCGCCTCGGCCCGAAGGTCGCCCGCCTGGAGGCCCGTCTCGCGAGCGACGTCGCGCCGCTTGCCCACGTCGGCGACGTGCGGCAGCAGGGGTTCATGGTGGGCATCGAGCTGGTCGCGAGTCGTGACGGACGGCGTCCCTACGCGCCGGCCGCACGCGTCGGGCAGCGCGTGATCGCGGCGGCCCGCCGCCGCGGCGTCATCCTGCGCCCGCTCGGCAACGTCCTCGTGCTGATGCCGCCGCTCGCGATCACCGAGGACGAGCTGGACCTCCTAGTCGACGTCGCGCGCGACGCGATCCGCGAGGTGACCGAAGCGCCGTGAGCGCGCTATTCATCACCGGGACCGACACCGGCGTCGGCAAGACGTTCGTCGCGTGCGCGCTCGCGCATGCGCTACGCGCGCGCGGGACCCGCGTCGGCGTCGTGAAGCCGGTCGAGACCGGCGTCGAGGGCGAGCCCGAGGACGCGCTGCGCCTGAAGGCCGCGGCGGGCGATCCCGCGCCGCTCGACGACGTGTGCCCCTACCGGTTCCGCGCGCCGCTCGCGCCGTCCGTGGCGGCCGCGCGGGAGGGCACGGCGGTCGACGTCGATCGCCTGGTCGCGCTCGTGCGCCGGCGCGCGAGCGAGGTCGAGGTGCTGCTCGTCGAAGGAGCGGGTGGTCTCCTCGTGCCGATCGTGAAGCAGACGACGTATCTCGACCTCGCCGGCCGCCTGCGCCTGCCGATCATCATCGTCGCCGCGAACCGTCTCGGCACGATCAACCACACGGCGCTCACGGCGCGGGTCGCCGATGCCGCAGGGTTGGCCGTGCTGGGCTTCGTGCTCTCGCACCCGACGCCGCAGACCGACGACTCCGCCACGGCGAACGTCGAGAGCATCACCGCCCTGACCGGCCTCGCGTGCCTCGGCGTGGTCCCGCACTGCGCGCGTCCCGAGGAGGGGGCGTTTATGCTCACGCTCCCGGTCTAGCTAGGGCGCGACGTCGCCGAAGTCCTTCCAGCCGAAGCGCTCGTAGGCGCCGTACATGAGGTACTCAAAGAGGCCGTAGCCCACGTCGCCGCCTGGCGTCGTGAAGCGCGCGACGTTGTCGACGAGGCCCCAGAGCTTCGCCTTCTCGTCCGGATTGCTCTCGTCGAGGCGCAGGCCCTGCACGACGAGCGGCCCCTGGTACATGCCGTGGCGCCAGTCGGCGTCGAAGCCGTACCCGGTGCCGACGCCGACCCAGCACGGCAGGAGCGGCTCGACGGCGACGTCGAGCGACCGCCCGTCGGGCTCGTGCAGGTGCAGCGTCGCGCGGCGCACGAGCCGCGTCCCCGAAACGAGCTCGAACGTGAACTCCGGCCGCCCGAGGAGATCGGGCTTCTTCGCCGGATCCACCCAGATGCGCACGGCTTCTTCGAGCACGCGCGAGCCGTCCGCGTTCTCCTGGCAGATGTAGAGGATCGCGTAGTCCTCGAACTGCATCGGCGCATAGCTCCATAGGCCGCCAACCACCGGCGTGTTCATGCGGATGCCGGCCGGCTCCTGCTCGCCGACGGGCCGCACGCCCCACGAGCGATCGCGGGTGCCCCACCACCGATCGGGCGTGACGGTGATCTTCTCGCCGCCGACCTCGAGTGTCCCCGACCAGCAGCCGGTCTGCGCGAAGCGCATCGTGTCGAAGATCACGCGCTCGTACTGGCGGTTGAAGTGCCGCGGCTCCTGGTAGGCGGGGACGTGCCCCACGAACGTCACGTCCATCGCGACCTCGTGCTCGTTCGGCTCGACCACGACGCGCACGCGCCGGAGCCCTTCCTGCACTTCGATCCGGAACGGCCCGACCGTCGTGTCCATGCGGTTCGGGCCCATCTCGCGCGAGGCGCGGACCACGCGATGCACGCCCTTGCGCGTGACGACGACGAACGCGTCCTGCACGCCGAGGTTCGGGTACTGCCCCATGCCGGTCACGAGGAACAGCTCGTCCGAGCAGGCGTGCATGTTGAAGTAGTAGCGATCGTAGAAGTTCCGATCGCTGGTGCCGACGTGGCGCATGACTTCCGCGATCTGGTGGATGGGATAGTCGTCGAGGGGAGAAAGCATGGGTCGCGTCCTTAGCGCGACGGCGACCGATGTGCCAAGCTCGCGCCATGCTGCGGCTGGTCTTCGCGCTCGCGATCGGGACGTGGCTCGGCGCCGTCGTGAGCCTCACCTACATCGTCACGCCGACGGCGCACGGGACCTTCGATCCGCGCGACGCGCGACGGCTCCTGCGCCCGCTCTTCCCGCGTCACTACGCGCTCGGCATCGTGTGCGGCTTCCTCGCGCTCGGCACGATCCTCGCCGGCAAGGAGAGCCTGCCGCGCGAGGAGATCCTGCGCCTCGCGATCCCGACCTCGATCGCGCTCGTGTGCACGGTGGTCGGCAGCCAGGCGCTGCTCCCCCGGCTGCGCGAGCTCGACGGCGACGATCCCCGCTTCGGGCGCCTGCACCAGCTCTCGGCGATGCTGAACTCGACGACGCTCGGCGCGCTGATCCTCGCGATGGCCGCGGCGATCGCGCGCTAAGATCGCCGCCCCAAGACTGCGTCTTGGGGCGGGGCCGAGTGTGGAGCGTCCGTACACGCGCGACCGGTATGCCGCGGCCAGCAGAGCTGGCGCGGCAGATCGGGGACGCGCGGGGGGAGGCATGGTGCGGCCGGCAAAGCCGTCGCGGGTGTCGGCGACGCCCAACGTCAACTTTTCGCCCGACAGGCGCGGCCCTTTGCGTTTCGCGCGTGCCTCGCCTGCCGCGCCAGCTTCGCTGGCCGCGGCATACCGGTCGCGCGTACCACGGACGCTCCACGCTCGGGCCCGACCCAAGACGCAGTCTTGGGTCGGCGCCTACCGCAGCGCGGCGGCGAGCGCGGTCTGCATGACCGTCTTCAGTGGTACGCCGTGCGCGGCGGCGAGGCGCTTGCAGTCCTCGTACTCGGGCGCCACGTTGGTCGTCCCGTCGGGCGCGGTCGCGACCTTCACGCGCACGGCGCCCCATGGCGTGTCCACGCGCCGCTCTTCGCGCGGCAGCACGAGGCGGGACCAGGTGGCCCAGCGGAGCCCGATGGTCGACGTCTCGGCGAACACGATCGCCGCCAGCTTGTCGCGATCCTCGGGTGCCGCGATCACGCGCAGCATGGTCCCCGGACGGCTCTTCTTCATCACCACCGGCAGGAGAAATGCGTCGCGTGCGCCGGCGGCGAGCAGCCGCTCGATCACGTGCTCGTAGAGCTGCGGCGAGAGATCGTCGATCGTGGCTTCGAGCACGACGACCTCGTCGCGCCCGGTGCCGCCGAGCGGCTCGCCCACGACGATGCGCAGGAGGTTCGGCCGATCGGGCAGGATGCGATCCCCGGCTCCATAGCCGACACGGTCGACCCGCAGCTCGGGTGCGTCGTCCGTGCGCGCGAGCGCCGCCACGATGGCCGCGCCCGTCGGCGTCACGAGCTCCGCGGTGCCGTCGCCCGAGCGCACGCGACGGCCGCGCACCAGCTCCGAGACCGCCGGCCCCGGAACGGGGAGCCGTCCGTGCGCGGTCTCGACGAAGCCGGACCCGAGCGGCAGCGGCCCATGGTAGATGGCGTCGGCGCCGAGCCACGCGAAGCCGAGCGCGGCGCCCACGACGTCGACGATCGCGTCGAGCGCGCCGACCTCGTGGAACGCGACGTCCTCGGTCGCGACGCCGTGCACGCGACCCTCGGCTTCCGCAAGACGCGCGAAGATCGCGAGCGCGCGATCGCGCACCGCGGGCGCGAGCGCGCTCGCCGCCAGCAGATCGCGTATCGCACGGTACGGCCGGTGCGCGTGGCCCGCGTGATGACGGCGCGCGCGCGGGTCGTCCGGATGCTCGCCGTTCACGCGGACGTGGAACTTGGTCCCGGCGATGCCGGAGCGCTGCGTGCGTTCGGCCGACAAATCGATCCCCTGCAGCTTGAGCGATGCGACGGCATCCCGCACGGCGTCCAGCGGCAGCCCGAGGTCGAGCAGCGCACCGACCGTCATGTCGCCGCTGATGCCGGAAAACGTGTCGAGAAAAACGATTTTCATGGCCACGAAAGTCGTTGCGAGGCCCGATTGCGGGTGATAAACGTCACTCCCTTGATGAGGCAGCGCGACCTTACCACCTTCAAGAAGCTCCTACACGAGCGGCGCCAAGAGCTCATGTCCGAGGCCGTCGGCACCCTGCAGGGCATGAACGAGATCGAGTCGTTCCCGGACCCCACCGATCGCGGCTCGCTCGAGGGCAATCGCAATCTCACGCTCCGCATTCGCGATCGCGAGCGGAAGCTCCTCACGAAGATCGACGAAGCGCTCGGGCGCATCGACGACGGCACCTATGGCGTGTGCGAGGAATGCGGGGGCCCGATCGGCGTCGAGCGCCTGAAGGCCCGGCCGGTCACGACGCTCTGCATCGAGTGCAAGTCGACGCAGGAAGCCGAAGAGCGTCGCCGCCAGATCGGCTGACCGCGCGCGGCGCGGACTTTCGCACGCCCCGCACCATGCTAGTGTCCGTGGGGTGACGGTGATCGTCGACATGCGGGCCGTCCGTCCCGGCCGTCTCGCGACGCGCCTCTCCGCGCAGGCTTCGGCCGAACCGGTGCGTAGCCTGCGGGAGTTTCTCCGCGGCGCCGCGATCAGCGAGATCACGGACGGCGTGCGCCTCGGCCTCAGCCTCGACGCGCTCTCGATCGCGCGGCTCGCCGACGAGATCCGCGGCCTCGCGAACGAGTGGCCGTTCCTCTCGTTCCGCCTCCTGGCCGACCCTCCCGACTGCGCGCTGGAAGTGACGGGAACGGGCGTGGCCGCTGGCATGGCCCGCACGGTCTTCGGCGAGCTCGGCTCCTGAGCTCCGGCACGCGACGTGCACTCTCCCGTCGCATGCCGATGCGCGCTCTCTGCGCTTTCCTCGTGATCTCGGTGCTCGCCGCGACCTCGCC
>DATJZY010000003.1 GCA_035577985.1 Candidatus Eisenbacteria bacterium | reverse complement strand
TCGACCATCGACGGCAACGTCGCGGTTCAGGCGGGCGGCTTGAGCGCCGTCGGTGCCGGTCTCATGCTGGCGGTTGCCAACTCGACGATCTCGAACAACCGGGCGGTGGGGAATCCGGGCACCGGTGGCGGCATGCTGATCGGCGCGGGGTTTCCCTCGACCCTGACCAACGTGACGGTCTCGGGCAACGCTGCCGAGTCGAGCGGCGGAGGAATCCAAGCCTTCGGGAACCTCACCTTCCGCAACCTGACGTTCGGCGACAACGCCGCGCCAACCGGCAGCCAGATCTTCAGTGACACCGGCCCGCTCACGCTCACGAGCTCCATCCTCAGCGGAGCTGCCGGCGGCCACTGCGCCGGAACGGCCCTACCCGTCTCGGGCGACTTCAACATCGACTCCGACGGATCGTGCGGTCTCGCCGGCCCGAACGACCGCACCGTCGATCCGCAGCTCGGGCCGCTCGCCGACAACGGCGGCCCGACGTTCACGCACCTTCCCGCGGCTGCGAGCGCCGCGATCGACGGCGGCAACCCGGTCGAGTGTCCCGCCACCGATCAGCGGGGCCAGGTCCGGCCGACGGACGGCAACGGCGACGGCACCGTCGTCTGCGACATCGGAGCAGTGGAGTTCCTGGACCTGTGTCCCACCGATCCCGCCAAGGTGATTCCCGGCACCTGCGGGTGCGGCGTGCCCGACGTCGACGTCGCGCTTCCCAACGGTGTCGCCGACTGTCTCGTGAACGGCGAGCTGAAAGCCCGAATCGAGCGCGCGAGAACGATCCTCCGCGCCCTCACCGGCGACGCATCCGACAAGGCGCTGGAAACCGAGCTCATCAACCTCGTGGGTGGGTTCGCGGCATACGTCAAGCAATTCAAGGCCCAGCTCGTACTCGTCGATCCCAAGGCGAAGCTCGACAAGCTCGCCAAGAAGACCAAGAAGCCCGTCAAGAAGGTCACCAAGGCCAAGGCGGGCAAGAAGCTCGACAAGGCCAAGGCAAAGGCCACGACGGCGCTCGACAACCTCGATCGCGCGGTGGCGCCGCAGTAGCCTGCGCTCGCCTTCCCTTGACCCTGCTCGACGGCGCATGTTACGTGCCCGGGCCGTTCGGCGTTCCGCCCGTCGCCGCCACGCATGTCGATCCTCATCAACAAGGACACCACCGTCATCATCCAGGGGATCACGGGCCGCGAGGCGGTGAACCTCACGCGCGAAGGGCTCGACTACGGCACCAAGATCGTCGGCGGCGTCACGCCCGGACGCGCCGGACGCGACGTGTACGGCGTGCCGGTCCACGACTGCGTGCGCGACATCACGAGCACACGGCACGTCGACGCGTCGATCGTCACCGTCCCGCCGCGCTTCACGCGCGACGCCGTCTTCGAGGCGATCGACGCCGGCGTGAAGCTCGTCGTCATCGTCACCGAGCGCATCCCGCGCGGCGAGGTGGCGCAGATGGTGGAGTTCGCGAAGCTCCGTGGCGCGCGCATCATCGGTCCCAACTGCCTGGGCGTCCTCTCGCCCGACGAGGCGAAGGTGGGCGGCCTCGGGGGACCGGCCGTGAACGTGCGCCGGGCCTTCAAGAAGGGGCCGATCGGCGTCATGTCCAGGTCCGGCGGCATGACGACGGAGATCGCGAACACGCTCTCCGCCGCGGGCCTCGGCCAATCGACGTGCGTGTCGATCGGCGGCGACGCCGTCATCGGCTCGACCTACGCCGAGCTGATGCCGCTCTTCGAGGCCGATCGCGACACGAAGGCCATCGCGATCTACTCCGAGCCCGGCGGCCGCATGGAGGCCGAGCTCGCCGACTGGGTCCGCGAGCACAAGTCGCGCCTCCCGATCGTCGCCTTCATGGCGGGCCGCTTCATGGACGAGATGCCCGGCATGCGCTTCGGTCACGCGGGCACCATCGTGGAAGGCAAGGCCGACACGACCGCCGACAAGATCGAGCGCATGCGCGCCGCCGGCATCTCGGTGGCCGAGCGCATCGAAGAGATCCCCGCGCTCCTGAAGGAGCGCCTCGCCACCGTGGGAGCCTGAGCCATGCCGGGCATGTTCATCGACGTGAAGGTCGCCCCCGAGGTCGCCAAGGACGCGGCGCTCGCGAAGAAGCTCGTGGAGGTCTGTCCCGTCAACATCTTCAAGCAGGCGACCGACGGCGCGCTGCAGATCGTCGAGGACAACCTCGACGAGTGCACGCTGTGCGACCTCTGCGTCCAGGCGGCCCCGCGCGGCACCGTGCAGGTCGTGAAGCTGTACGAGTAGGAGCCTCCATGCGTAGTCCGCGCGACTTTCTGAAGCCGCTGGCGCTCGGCGCGCCCGAGCCGGTGCGCGAGATCCCGTTCGGCCCTTCGCGCATGATCCACTTCTTCGATCCCTCGAACGAGAAGATGGCCGCCAAGCTGCCGGATCTCGCGCGACAGGCCGACATCCTGCTCGGAAACCTCGAGGATGCGATCGCCGCGGACAAGAAGGTCGCGGCGCGCGAGGGCCTCGTTCGCGTCGGCCGCGAGGTCGATCTCGGCGACACGCCGCTGTGGACGCGTATCAACAGCCTCGACTCGCCGTGGTGTCTCGACGACCTCACGACGCTCGTCGGCGCGATCGGACAGCGCCTGTCGGTCGTCATGGTCCCCAAGGTCGAGGGGCCATGGGACATCCACTACGTCGACCGGCTGCTGGCGCAGCTCGAAGCCAAGCACAAGCTGCAGCGCCCCCTGCTCGTCCATGCCATCCTCGAGACGGCGCTCGGCGTGACCAACGTCGAAGAGATCTGCGCCGCGAGCCCGCGCATGCAGGGCGTGAGCTTCGGCCCGGCGGACCTCGCCGCGTCCCGTCGCATGAAGACGACCCGCGTCGGCGGCGGCCATCCCGCCTATCTCGTCCGCAGCGATCCCGACAAGCAGCACCCGGAGGCACCGCGCCCGACGGCGCAGCAGGATCCGTGGCACTACTCGATCGCGCGCATGGTCGATGCCTGCACTGCGATGGGGTGCCTGCCCTTCTATGGGCCGTTCGGCGACATCGGCGATTCGCTCGGCTGCGAGGACCAGTTCCGCGCCGCCTTCCTGCTCGGCTGCGTCGGCGCGTGGTCGCTGCACCCGAACCAGATCGCGATCGCGAAGAAGGTCTTCAGCCCGCCCATCGACGAAGTGCTGTTCGCGAAGAAGGTCCTCGAGGCGATTCCCGACGGCCGCGGCGTCCACATGATCGACGGCAAGATGCAGGACGACGCCACCTGGAAGCAGTGCAAGGTGATGGTGAGCCTGGCCGAGCTGCTTGCCCGGAAGGACCCGGACCTGAAGAAGGCGTACGGCCTCTAGCCCATGCCCGATCGACCTCCCCTCGATCCGGAAGAGCTGCGCGCCCAGTGGAAGGCCGGCTGGGACGCCGCCATGGGCTTCCGCTACGTGCGGGCGACGCGCGACGAGGTGGTGGTCGAGTACGACGTCGGTCCCGTCCACCGGCAGCCGTACGGCATCGTCCACGGGGGCGTCCATTGCGGTGTCGTCGAGGCCGTCTGCTCCACCGGGGCCGCGATGGACGCGATGGCGCGCGGCCAGAGCGTCGTCGGGCTCGAGAACCACACGAGCTTCGTGCGCGCCGTGCGCGAGGGCAAGATCACGATCACGGCGAAGCCCATCACCCGGGGCCGGCGGGTTCAGCTCTGGGAGGCGACGTCGCGCGACGAGGCGGGCCGCATCGTCTCCACCGGACGCGTGCGGCTGCTCTGCCTGGATCCCGGCACCGAGCTCGCGGGCGAGACGGTGCGCGAGATGCCTACCAAGCCAAAGGCGCCATAGCGCCACCGACGACGAGAGCCAGGGTCGGCGAAAGTTCGGATCGAGGGCATGGTGACGAAACGGACGGCTTTGGCGGCGATCGTCTCCCTGGTGCTGGGTGGCTGCACGGCGATGCGCGACCACCCGACGCTCTGCAAGGCCATCACGACCGCCAGCGGAGCCGTCGTCGGCGGAACGCTCGGTGGCGTGCTGGTGGGCGAGTTCGAGGGCGGGACGGGTGGCGACTCGGGTGAGATCGCCGCGGGCACCGGCGGTGGCTTCGTCGGCGGTGGCCTCATCGGCTATCTCATCGGCCACTACGCCTGCCCCAAGGAAGGCGCTCCGCCTCCGCCGCCTCCTCCGCCGCCGGCGAAGGGCACGAAGATCGCCGACATCCCGGGCCCCAACTTCGAGCTCAACAAGTCGACCCTGACGCCTGCGGGTCGGGCCAAGGTCACCGAGGCCGCCCAGATCCTGAAGAGCAACCCGACGATCCACGTCGAGGTGGGCGGCTACACCGACTCGATCGGTAGCGACAAGTACAACCTGGGCCTGTCCGAACGCCGTGCTCGCACGGTGGCCGACGCGCTCGTGAATGACGGCATCAGCCCGAGCCGTCTCACGGTGCGCGGCTATGGCAAGACCCATCCGATCGCCGACAACGGCACGGAAGCGGGACGCGCCCGCAACCGTCGCGTCGAGCTCGTCGTCGACTAGGGGGGCCGACCCAAGACTCCTAGCAGCGCGCGATCTCGACCAGCTTCGCACGCCCGAGGCCACGGATCTCCGGTATCGCGACGCCCACGTCGTCCGACCAGAAGCGGGCGTCGCCGAGCAGCTCGATCGTGGCGCGCAGGTGTCCGTCCTGCGAGAACAGCGCCCCGCCCGCTCGCAGCCGCGGATAGAGCCAACGCACGCAGGTCCGCGTCGACTCGATGAGATCGACGTCGAGCAGCACCACGTCGAGCGGTCGAGTGAGCCCCGGCAGCGTGTCGGCAAACCATCCCTTGGCGAACTCGCACGCCTCCGGCGCTCCGAAGCGACGCACGGTGCGACGCACCAGCGAGAGGGTCCCGCGAAACGCGCCCTCGCGGAACTCCACCGGTCGCCCGTAGATGTTCTCGTGGCGCTCGGCGTTCGGCGGCACGCCCCGGAAGGAGTCGCAGACGACGAGGCGCGCGCCGGCGAGGCGGGCGACCAGGCTGAGCTTCGCCGTTCCCCCGCCTTTTCCGGCGCCGGCTTCGAGCACCGTGAGATCGGGACGACCCGCGAGCCGCAGCACGCGGTCGGCGACCGCCAGGACCTCGGCCTGCGTATGGTAGGTCCGCACGTGGTTCGTGATGCGCAGGAACCGCCGCACGAGGTCGAGGCGCGTCCCGAGCGGGATCGCGATCGGATAGCTCGCCCGCAGAAAGGCCAGGATCGCGCGCCGATCGCGACCCACGGCGTACCGGACCGACAGGCTTCGTCGGTAGAGCGATCCGGGTCCTCGGCGCATGCGACGGGGGGAGCGCTCTACGGATGCGCGGCGACCTTGGTCGGTGCGCGGACGACGCCGCGGGCGCGAAGCTCGCCCAGCGTCAGGATCCTTCCGGTGTAGTCGAGATCCTGCGTGGCGAGCCAGAGCACGGCGTCCGTCATGATGACGGCGTCCTCGAACCACGAGCGATCGAAGTCGGCCGGTAGCGTCGCGTCGAAGCCTTCGGTCCAGATCGGCATGTCGATCCGGATGCAATTCACGGCGACGCGGCCCGCGAGATCGTGCGCGAGCGCTTCGGTCATCCCTTCGAGCGCGAGCTTGGTCGCCGTGTAGCTCGCGCGGCCGAACGACGGCGTCACGGCGGCTCCCGACGAGACGTTGATCACCCGGCCTCCGCCGGCGGCCGCCATGCGCGGACAGAGATGGTACATGCAGTAGAAGGGACCATTCAGGTTGACGTCGACGGCGAGCCGCCACCGCCGCACGGAGTCGTCGAGCGCCGGCTTGGGCGGCGCGACGGCCGCGTTGTTGATCAGCAGGTCGCAGCGCCCCCATTCGCGATAGACGCGCTCGGCGAGGCCGGCGACGGCTTCTTCGTCCTGTACGTCGAGCGCCAGCGCCATGGCGCGGCGTCCCGCCCGCTCGACCCCGGCCGCGGTCTCCTCGACCGTACCGGGGAGCTTGCCCGGCGCCGCGCTCGACGTCCGTGCGGTGCACACGACGTCGTAGCCCGCCACGGCGAGATCGGCGCACAGGCGCTTGCCGATGCCGCGGCTGGCTCCGGTCACGATCGCGACGGGAGTGCCCTTCGACATGGGCCCGGAGTCTCCGCCGCAGGGTCGCGCGCGTCAACGCCCGTGCGCGTGGTGGCATCGCGTCGCGGCGTCGTGCTAGGCGAGACCGATGCTCACTCGCGTGCATCACGTCGGGCTGGTCGTGAAACGCATCGAGGACGGCCTCGCCCTCTGGCGCGACGTGTTCGGTCTCGAGGTCTCCGCTCAGGCGACCGTCGCCGATCAGGGCGTCAAGGCGGCGCTGCTCCCGATCGGTCGCAGCGAGATCGAGCTGCTCGAGCCGGTCGACGCGAAGGGCGGCGTCGCCAAGTTCCTCGAGAAGCGCGGCGAGGGCCTGCATCACGTGTGCTTCGAGACGCCCGACGTCGGGGCCGAGCTCGCCGCGGCGCGGGCGGCGGGATTTCCGCTCATCGACGAGGCGCCGCGCAAGGGCCTCGCCGGCATGATCTGCTTCCTGCACCCGAAGGGCACGCGCGGCGTCCTGACCGAGTTCGCGACGCCACCACCCCGCTCGCACCATCACGGTCCGTGCGGCAAGGGCGCCCTGCACGGCCTCGCGCTCCGCGAGGTGACGGCACGCAGCCACGACGCGCGAGCGGCCGCCGAGGTGTTCCACGCGAAGCTCGGGCTCGCGATGGACGACGCCGCCGCGCGTCCCGGCGCCGTGACGGCGGCCGTGACGGTCGGTGGCGTCCGGCTCTGCTTCGTGGGTGACGATCCGTCGTCGACCGGCGCCGAGGCGGTGGCGCTTCGCGGCGAGCTCGAGCGCGGCGGCGAGGGTATCGCGGCGCTGGTGCTCGAAGTCCCCGATCCGGCAGCCGCCGCGCCGGCGCTCACCGCCCGTGGCGCGCACCCTGCCGGCGATGGCCTCCGGCTCGACGCCGCACGCTGCCACGGCGTGCCGCTCCGTATCGAACGCGCGCGCTAGGCGCGCGCACCGATCGCGTCGAAGACGAGGGTGAGCGCGTAGTTGAGCGCCGTCTCGCGGTCGACGGCGTCGGCGCCGAGTCCCCAGTCGCGCAGCGCGCCCAGGATCGAGCGCAGGACGAAGTGCGCCAGCGCGTCGCTCGGAATGTCGCGGCGGATCTCGCCGCGCGCCTGGCCGATCTCGACGAGGGGCTGGATCAGCTTGTGCGGCGCATCGACCGGTAGGCGCTCGGCGCTCGTTCCCATCTCGAGGATGGCGCGACCGGTCACCTCGCGTCCCCAGTCCTTGCCGCGCACGACCTCGTCGAGGATCGCGGTGAGCGCGTCGCGGAAGGTCTCGCGTGCGATCAGCGCCGGCAGCATGTCGCGGATGCGGCGCAGCCGCTGCAGCCCGTACTCCAGCAGGAGGTCCTCCTTGCGATGGAAGTACAGGTAGAAGGTCCCCTTGGAGACGCCGGCCGCGGCGCAGATCGCGTCGACGGTCGTCTCGTCGACCCCCTGCTCGAGGAAGAGCGCGTTGGCGGACTCGCGGATCGCAGCCCGGGTGCGTTCGCTGCGCTTCGCGCCGTCGCTGCCGGGGCGCGATCGCGTCCCGTCGGCCCGCGAGGGCGGGCGGCGTGCAATTTTCTGAACGCTGGTCATGTCACCTAAATACTCAGTAACACGAGTGTCTCTCGTTGTCATACGATAAATTCGTGGTGGCATACTTGACGTTGGTCAGTTTTTCGCTCATCTCCGGTGAAACGCGAGTCCGCACCGAATGGCCCCCGATTCCTCCCCTACTACCATCGTCTTTCCCGGCCAAGGGTCCCAGCGACCGGGGATGGGCCGGGACTTCGACGAGCGCTTCGAGGAGAGCCGGCGGGTCTACGACGAGGCGTCCGAGGCCCTGGGCCTGGATCTGCGAGCGCTCTGCTTCGAGGCCGACGATCGGCTGAGCCTCACCGAGTACGGCCAACCGGCCATCCTCGCGACCGAGATCGCGATGCTCCGCGGCCTCCGGGCGGCACACGGCCTCGTCGCGACGCGGTTCGGCGGCCACAGCCTCGGCGAGTACACGGCCCTCGTCGCCGCCGGCGTGCTCCCGCTGGCCGATGCGGTCCGCATCGTGCGCGAGCGCGGCCGCCTCATGCAGCGGGCCGTCCCCGTGGGGGTGGGGCGGATGACCGCCGTCATCGGCGAGCGGCTCGATCCGGGCATCGTCGCGCGGGCCATCCAGGGCCTGGAGGTCACGATCGCGAACGACAACTCCCCGGAGCAGGTCGTCCTGTCGGGACGAGCCCAGGACGTCTGCGAAGCCGAGCGCCGCCTCGGCGATGCCGGCGGCGCCCTCCGGCTGGTCGCGCTCGACGTGAGCGCTCCGTTCCACTCGCCGCTCATGGCGCCGATCGAGCCCGCGTTCGAGGCCGTGCTCGCGGGCGCGCAGCTCGACGTCGCCGGCGCCGCGTCCGTGACGTCGAACCTGACGGGCGGCTTCCACGACGCCGACGCGACCCTGCTGCGCGCCCGACTCGTCCGGCAGATCAGCGGCACCGTACGCTGGCAGGACAACATGCGCGCGCTGACCGAGGGGCCGACGACCGTGATCGAGATCGGTCCCGGACGCCCGCTGCGCGCCTTCTTCAAGGCGATCGGCGTGGCGGTCCACTCGATCATCGACATCCGCTCCGCGGAGCGCGTCGCGACGGCCAAGGCGGCGGCGTGAGATTTGCCGCGCATCAATGGGTGGTGGTGCTGGGCGGCTCGAGCGGTTTCGGTCTCGCGACCGCGCAGAAGCTCGCCGAGCACGGTCTCAACTGCTTCATCGTGCACCGCGACCGGCGCGGCGCCATGGCGCGCATCGAGCCGGAGTTCGACCAGATCCGCCGCCACGGCGTCTCGCTCGTCACCATGAACGTCGACGCGCTCGATCCGGCGATGCGCGAGGAGTGCCTCGCACGTCTCGCCGACGCCCTGGGTCCCGACGGACGGGTTCGCGTCCTGCTGCACTCGATCGCCTTCGGCAACCTGAAGCTCCTCTTGCCCGATCCTCCCGTCGAGCGGCCGGCGATCGGCCGGCTCGCCGAGGCGCTCGGCATCGACGCGCAGCACCTCGCGACCACGGTGAACCGCCTGTTCGGCGAAGGCTTCGACGTCCTGGGGCCGCTCGCCGAGGCGCCCGCGTATCCGAGCGGCGCCTTCCTCGAGGAGGAGGACTTCCAGCGCACGATCGACAGCATGGGGACGAGCCTCGTCACGTGGGCCCGGGCGCTGCTCGCGCGCCGCCTCTTCGCCGACGACGCGCGCGTCGTCGGTTTGACCAGCGAGGGCAACACCGTCGCGTGGAAGGGCTACGCCGCCGTGGCCGCGGCGAAGGTCGTGCTCGAGTCGGTGGCGCGGGCGATGGCGGTCGAGCTCGCGCCGTACGGCGTGCGCTCGAACATCGTCCAGGCGGGCATCACCGACACGCCGGCGCTGCGCGCCATTCCCGGCCACGATCACCTGGCGGCGCAAGCGCGGCTGCGGAACCCGTTTCGCCGTCTGACCACGCCGCGCGACGTCGCGAACGCGATCTTCCTGCTCGCCTCCGACGAGGCGGCGTGGATCAACGGCGCCATCCTGCGCGTGGACGGCGGCGAGCACGTGGCGGGAGCGGTCGCGTGACGGTCTTCCTGCACGGCCTCGGGCACTTCCATCCCGAGAACGAGATCACGAACGACTTCCTCGAAGGGCTCGATCTCGGCACGACCGACGCGTGGATCATGGAGCGCGTCGGCATCCGCTCGCGCCGCACGACGCTGCCGCTCGACTACATCCGCTCGACCCGCAACCGCGACCCGCGCGGCGCCCAGGAAGCGACGCTCTACACGCACGCCGACGCGGGACGGCGCGCCGCCGAGATGGCGCTCGGGCGTGCCGGCATCGGCGCCGCCGACATCGGCCTGGTCATCGCCGGCTCGTCGGTCATGGACACGGCGACACCCGCCGAAGCCTGCAACATCGCGCACGCGCTCGGCATCGAGGCGCCGGCGCTCGACGTCAACTCGGCCTGCACGAGCTTCTTCGCGCAGCTCCACCTGCTCTCCCTCATGCGGCCCGACGCGCTCCCGCCGTTCGTGCTGCTGGTCGTCGCGGAGGCCGTCACGCGCGCCGTCGACTACACCGATCGCGCCTCGGCCGTCCTGTGGGGCGACGGCACGATCGCCGCCGTGGTCTCGACCACCGTGCCGGGCCGCGCGTCGATCGTGGAGAGCACGCTCGTCTCGAGCCCGGAGGGCGCCGAACGCGTGGTCGTCCCGCGGACGGGCCACTTCCGCCAGGACGGACGCGTCGTCCAGATGTTCGCGATCAAGAAGACGGCGCAGCTCCTGAGACACCTCCAGGACGCCTACCGGCAGGAGGGGCGGCGCTTTCGGTTCGTCGGACACCAGGCGAATCTCCGCATGCTCGAGGCCGTCTGCCGGCAGTGCGACATCCCGGACGATCGGCACCACGCGAACGTGGAGTGGTTCGGCAACACGGCCGGCGCGGGGGCGCCGTCCGTCCTCTCGATGCGATGGGACGACTGGTCGGCGGACGACGACGTCGCGGTCGTCGGTGTCGGCGCCGGTCTCACCTGGTCGAGCTACCTCTTGCGCTTCGGGGCCGCGGCATGACCCACGCCGAGTTCCGATCGCGCCGGTCCTTCGCGCTCCCGGAGCTGCTCGCCTTCGCACACGGGCGCCTGATCGACGACCCGCCGGCGGGGTTCGCGACGCGGCTCCCGCTTCCGCCGATGCTCATGGTCGACCGCATCGTCGACGTCCGCCAGGACGGCGCGCGCGGCACGATCGTCGGCGAGCGCGACGTCCGTCCCGACGACTGGTTCTTCGCGTGCCATTTCGCGGGCGACCCGGTGCAACCCGGCTGCCTCGGCGTCGATGCCGTCTGGCAACTGATCGGCTTCTTCTGCGCCTGGCGCGGCGGGCTCGGCGCCGGGCGGGCGCTCGGGTGCGGCGAGATCGCATTCGACGGTCAGATCCGCCCGCACGATCGCACGGTGCGCTATGCCGTCGACGTCCGGCGCTGCGCCGCGGTCGCCGACGGCACGGCCACGCTCGCAATCGGAGACGCGACCGTGTCGGTCGACGACACGCCCATCTACACGCTGCGCGGCGCGCGCGTCGGTCTCTTCCGGAACCTCGCCGACGCCGAACGCTCCGCCGCCCGCACCAACGGGAGCGCCGCATGAGCGATCGCCCCGTCGCGCTCGTGACCGGCGGTGGCACGGGCATCGGCGCCGCCTGCTGCCGCGCGCTCGCCACCAACGGCTTTCGCGTGGTGGTGCACTATCGCGGCAGCGAAGCGGCGGCGCAGGCGCTCGCCGCCGAGCTCGGCGACGCCTTCACCGTGCGCGCCGACCTCGCCGTGACGAGCGACATCGATGCGCTGGTCGCGACCCTGAAAGAGCGCGCGGGACGCGTGGACGTGCTGGTCAACAACGCCGGCTGCAACCGCAACGCGCCGACCCCACGCATGAGCCTCGACGACTACGACGCCGTCGCCGGCATCGCGCGCGGCACCTGGTACCTGACCAAGCTCGTGCTGCGCCAGTTCATGCTGCGCCAGGGCACGGGCCGCATCATCAACATCACGAGCGTCGTCGGCCACACGGGCAACCAGGGCCAGGTGCCGTACACGATGGCGAAGGCGGGGCTCGACGCGCTCACCAAGTCGCTCGCGCAGGAGCTCGCCGGCCGCGCGATCCTGGTGAACTCGGTCGCGCCGGGGTTCGTCGCGACCGACATGACGGCGACGCTGCCCGACGAGGCGCGCGACGCGATCCTGGCGCGCGTCCCGCTGGGTCGCATGGGGACGGCGGAGGAGGTGGCCGACGTGGTGGCCTTCCTCGCCACGCGAGGGAACTACGTGAACGGCTCGGTGCTGCACGTGAACGGAGGGCTCTACGGTGGCTGACCTCACGCCCGCCGAGGTGCTGGCCGCGGTGCCGCACCGCCCCCCCTTCCGCTTCATCGACGACATCCTCGAGCTGGACGCCGACCACATCGTCGCGACCTGCCGCTTTTCCCCCGACGCCGCGTTCTACGGCGGGCACTTCCCGGGCAATCCGATCACACCGGGCGTGCTCCTCCTCGAGGCCATGGCGCAGGCGGGCGTGGTGGCACACGGCATCTACCTGCTCGGCTCCGAGCCGGCGACCACGGGTCCGTTGCTCACGCTGTTCACCGACGCGACGGTGGAGTTCACGGGCATCGTGCGGCCCGGCGCGCGCGTGGTGATCCGCGGCCGCAAGCTGCTCTTCCGGCGCCGGCTCCTTCGATCCGAGGTCGAGATGCAGCTCGAGGACGGCAGGGTGGTCTGCCACGGAACGCTCTCGGGAATGGGAGTTCCCGCATGACGCGGCACCGGGTGGTCGTGACGGGCCTCGGCGTGGTCGCACCCAACGCCGTCGGTGTCGCCGGCTTCGAGCGCGCGTTGCGCGACGGGCGATCCGGCGTGCGCGCCGTCCCCAAGCTGCGCGAGCTCGGGTTCGCCTGCCAGGTGGCCGGCGTGCCGGACGGCGTCGACGAGCGCGTGGCCGCGATCTTCGACCCCGACGAGGTGCTGGCGATGAACTCGAACCATCGCTACGCGTGCCTCGCTGCCGTCGAGGCATGGGAGGACGCCGGGCTTCGCCGGCCCGCCGCGGGCGAGGACGCGGTCGATTGGGGCGCGGGTGCCGTCCTCGGGACGGGCATCGGCGGCATGGACACGATCGGCGAGCGGGTCGTGCCGCTGACCGACGGCGGCAAGCTCCGCCGTCTCGGCAGCACGGTCGTCGAGCAGGTGATGGCGAGCGGGATCTCGGCGCGCGTCGCGGGGCTGCTCGCGCTCGGCAACCAGGTGACGACGAACTCGAGCGCCTGCAGCACCGGCACGGAGGCGATCGTCGAAGGCGTCGAGCGCATCCGCGCGGGCCGCGCCGACCGCATGCTGTGCGGCGGGTCCGAGGGCGCGAGCCCCTACATCTGGGCCGGGTTCGATGCGATGCGCGTGCTCACGCGCGCCTCGAACGACGCGCCGGAGCGCGCGTCGCGACCGATGAGCGCGTCCGCGGCGGGCTTCGTCCCCGCGGCCGGCGCGGGCGTGCTGCTCCTCGAGCGGCTCGAGAGCGCGCTCGAGCGCGGCGCGCACATCCGTGCCGAGGTGCTCGGGGGGGCCGTGAACTGCGGTGGTCACCGCGGCGGCGGCAGCATGACGGCGCCCAACCCCGACGGCGTGCGCCGCTGCATTCGGGCTGCGCTCGACGACGCCGGCGTCGTGCCGCAGGCCGTCGGCGCGATCAACGGCCACCTGACCGCGACCGGCGCGGATCCGCGCGAGGTCCGCTCGTGGGCGGCGGCGCTCGAGCGCTCGCCGGCGACGCTGCCCCCGATCACGTCGACGAAGTCGCTGATCGGCCACGGGCTCGGCGCGGCGGGCGGCATCGAGAGCGTCGCCAGCGTGCTGATGGTCGAGAAGGGCTTCCTGCATCCGACCATCAACTGCGAGGACGTGCATCCCGAAATCACCCCGTTCGCCGGAGCCATTCCGCACGCCCCCCGGGAGATGCCGGACCTGCGGGTCCTCATCAAAGCCGGGTTCGGCTTCGGCGACGTCAATGCGTGCGTCCTGTTCGGCAAGTGGATGGGATGAGGCGCGAACACAGGAGGAGGAACGAAGCATGAGCGAAACCGACGTGATGACCAAAGTGGTGACGATCCTCACCCCCTACGCCAAGAACGGCGAGGCGCTGGCGGCGATCGGGCCGACGACGCACATCCTGGACGATCTCAAGGTGAACTCGGCGCGCCTGGTCGACGTCGTGCTCGCCTTCGAGGACGAGTTCGGCATCGAGATCGCCGACGACGACGTCGACGCCGTCAACACCGTGGGGGACGCGGTCCGGCTGATCTCCTCGAAGCTCTAGCCCGCGTGGCGGGCGAGACGACGAGGACCACGGCGCAGGGCGATGGCGGCCTCGCGCTCCAACGCTGCGTCGGCCGCTTGTTCTCCCCGTTGTGGGTGCCCGTGACGGTCGCTCTCATGCGCTTCGGCTTCGGATGGCGGATCGACGGTATGGACGACGCGCGTCGCGTCTACCGCGACCTGCGGCGTTCGGGCGATCCCCTGCTCGTCTGCGCGAACCACCTGACGCTGGTCGACTCGGCGCTCGTCGCCTGGGCCCTCGGCTCGCCCTGGTGGTTCCTGCTCGACTATGCCGCCCTTCCCTGGAACGTGCCCGAGCGCCAGAACTTCGCCGCCTCGACCGTCTCGCGGGTCCTCGTCTACCTCATGAAATGCGTTCCCGTGACGCGCGGGGGCGACCGCGCCGAGATCGGCCGCGTGCTCGCGCAGCTCGTCCATCTGCTCGCGCGAGGCGAGGTCGTCCTCCTCTTCCCCGAGGGTGGGCGGAGCCGGAGCGGAGCGGTGGAGGAGGAAAGCGCCGCGTACGGGGTGGGGCGCGTGATCGCCGCGCTGCCCGGGTGTCGCGTCCTGTGCGTCTACCTGCGCGGCGAGCGGCAGGAGGGATTCAGCGACCTGCCGGTTCGGGCCGATCGCTTTCGGGTGCAGGTCGAATGCCTGCGACCGACCTCGGAGCTGAAGGGCATGCGGCGGGCCCGCGATCTCGCGCAGCAGGTGACCCGCACCCTCAGCATCCTCGAGCAGAGACACTTCGATGATCGGCGATGACGTCGTGGACTTCGCCGACGAGGAGACCGCAGTCGGGACGCGCCATCCCCGGTTCGACGCGCGCGTGTTCGACCCGAGCGAGCGCGCGCTGCTCGGGATGAGTCGAGAACCCGAGCGGCTGCGCTGGATTCTGTGGGCGGCGAAGGAGAGCGCCTACAAGGCTGCGCGCAAGGAGGTACCGGCGACCGTGTTCTCGCCGTCGTGCTTCGTCGTCGAGCCGGAGGCCGGCGGCGACGTGACGGTCCACGCCGCAGGACGCCGCTTCCGCGTCGAGCTCCGGGGTGACGGCGATCACGTCCATGCCGTCGCGCACTCTGCCGGCGCCGCGGGACGCACCTGCGCCGCCGTGGCACGCATCGACGCCGGGGCGTCACCCAGCGCGGCCGCCCGCCGTCTCGCCATCGCCCGCCTCGCGCCCGTGCTTGGCGTCGCGCCCGAGCGTCTCGCGATCCATCGCCACGGGCGCGTGCCCGCGCTGTGGATCGACGGGGCCCCCGCCGCGGCCGACCTCTCCCTGGCGCACCACGGACGCTTCGTCTCGTTCGCGTGCGCCCTGCCGGCGAGGGACGCGTGACGCCCATCCGCTGCATCGGGGTCGTGAACCGCGGCGAAGCCGCCATGCGCTGCGTGCGCGCCGTGAAGGCCCTGCGCGCGCAGGAGGGCTCGTCCCTCCGGATCGCCGTGCTCTACACCCACGTCGATCGCGACGCGCCGTTCGTGCGCCATGCCGACGCCGCCGTCCGCCTGGCGACCTCCGGCGGCGAGGTGCGCGCCTACCTCGACCACGACATCGTGATGGCCGCGCTCCGCAGCGCCGGCGCCGACGCGGTCTGGCCCGGATGGGGCTTCGTCGCCGAGGATCCCGCATTCGCCGATCGCGTGGTGGCCGCAGGCATGCGCTTCCTCGGCCCGTCGAGCGCCGCGATGCGGGCGCTCGGCGACAAGATCGCGGCGAAGCAGCTCGCCGAGCGCGCGGGCGTTCCGGTCGCGGCGTGGAGCGGCGGAGTCGTCGCCGATGCGGAAGCGGCCGCGCGTGTCGGCGAGCAGATCGGCTATCCGCTGGTCGTGAAGGCGGCTGCCGGCGGCGGCGGGCGCGGCATCCGGATCGTCGACCATCCGGCGGCGCTACCCGCGGCGTTCGCTTCGGCCGCCGCCGAAGCGCAGGCCGCGTTCGGCGACGGCCGTCTCTTCCTCGAGCGCAAGGTCGTGCGCGGGCGGCACGTCGAGGTCCAGATCGCCGGCGACCTGCACGGCCGCGTGGTCGCGCTCGGCACTCGCGATTGCTCGGTGCAGCGGCGCCATCAGAAGGTGATCGAGGAGGCGCCGCCGCCGGATCTGTCGTCCGACCTCGCCGCGCAGCTCGCCGCGGCGGCGGTCCGTCTCGGACGCGAGGTCGGCTACACGGGACTCGGCACGGTCGAGTTCCTGGTCACCGACACCGAGCCATGCTTCCTCGAGATGAACCCGCGCCTGCAGGTCGAGCACGGGATCACCGAGGCGACGACGGGGCTCGATCTCGTCCAGCTCCAGATCCGGATCGCGCGCGGCGAGCGCATCGTGATGGGGCCACCGCCTCCGCGCGGCGTCGCGATCGAGGCACGGGTCTGCGCCGAGGATCCCGACGCCGGGTTCCTGCCCTCGCCCGGGCGCGTCGCGCGCTTCGATCCGGCGCTCGGACCCGGGGTTCGCGTCGACAGCGGTATCGCCGCCGGGAGCGTGGTCCCGCCCGCCTTCGATTCGCTGGTCGCGAAGGTGATCGCCACCGGCGCGACGCGCGAGGAGGCGCGCAGCCGCCTCGTCTGCGCCCTGCGCGACCTCGAACTCGTGATCGAAGGCGGCGCCACCAACACGGGCTACCTGATCGACCTCCTCGAGTCGCCGGAATTCCGGGCCGGCGGTGTCGACACCGGCTGGGTCGACCGCCGTCGCGCCGAGGATGGCTCCGCGCGCAGCGGCGACCGCGACGCGGCCGACGCCCTCGTCGCTGCCGCGATCCTCGCCTACCAGCGCCGGCGACATGCAGCGCGCCGGAGCTTCTTCGCCGAGAGCGCGAGCATGCCGCAGAGCCGGGTACCTGCGTCGGCCGGCCAGGAGATCGACCTCTCGTTCGAGGGCGCCGCCTATCGGCTGACGGTGTTCGCGCTCGGCGCGTGGCGATATCGCGTGCACATGGACGGGCGGGCGGTGGTCACCACGCTCCGCGAAGGCGAGCGACATCTCGCCCGCCTCGAGCTGCCCGGCCGCACGAGGCGCATCGTCTACGACGCGACCGAGGTCGGCCTGCGTCTCGAGCTGGACGGGCGGCCATATCGCTTCGGCTGGGAGACGACGGGGCACGTTCGCGCCCCGACACCCGCGCTCGTCGTCGCCATCCAGGTGGCCCCCGGCGACACGGTCGAGGCGGGTCAGGTGCTGGGTCTCCTCGAAGCGATGAAGATGGAGATCGGGTTCGTGGCGCCGGTCGCCGGGGTGGTCGCGGAGGTCCGCGTCCGTAGCGGCGAGCGCGTCGCCGCCCGTGACGTCCTGGTCGTCATCGAGCCGGCGTCTTCCGGCGCGGCCGCCGGGAATGCCGCGGGCCCCCGCATCGGGATCGAGCCCGCGGCCGAGCTGCTCGAGCTGGGCTCGGGGGATCCGCGGGCCGCGCCCGCGAGCCTCGCCGTCCTCGATCGCGCCGCCGCGGGCGAGCGCCGGGCCGCCGTCGAGACCCTGCGCGAAGAGATCGGCGCGGTACTGCGTGGCTACGACGTCGACGCCGCCCGCGTGGCGACCCTCGTGACGTTCCTCGAATCGACCGAGACGGCGCCCCTTTCGGCCGCGACCCGGTCGGAGCTCGCGGCGCTACGGGACGAGGTCGTCCTGTTCGCCGACGTGGAGCAGCTCTTCCTCACCGCGCCGAAGCTCGCCGGCGAGGGAACGGTCGACCCGTCCAACGCCGCGCGGCTGCGCGCGTACGTGCGCCGGATGCGCGCCGGCGGCGCGGGCGTGCCCGAATCCTTTCTCGCCCTCTTGCGCACGGCGCTCGCGCGCTACGGCGTCACGTCGCTCGTCCACCACGACGCGCTCGAGCGGGCGATGCTCCGCCTCCTCGCCACCCAGAACGTATCCGAGCTACGACGCCAGCTCGTGCGTGCGGTGCTGCGCTGTCTCGGCGCCGTCGCCGGCGCTGACCTGGCCACCGACGCGACGCTCGCCGACGCGCTCAGGCGTATCTCCGCCATGCGCGCTCTCGTGTCCGACGCGCTCGCCGACGCGGCCATCGAGACCGAGGTCGCGATCTTCGAGGCGCCCGCGGCCGCGCGGCGCGCCGAGCACGCGGCGCAGCGGATCGCGCCGTGGATGGACGCCGCCGTCGCCCACGCCGACGTGCCGCACGACGTCCTGCTGGATCTCGCCGCGATGCCCCGCGGCGTCTTCGATCGCGTGGGACGTTGGCTGCTGGAGAAGGATCCGGGGCGGCGGAACCTCGCGCTCATGGCGTACCTGCTCCGGCTCTATGCGCCCTCGGGTGCGACCGCGCGTACGGCGAACGACGGCCTGGCGTCCCTCGCGCACGTCGAGCTCATGGACGGGCGCGTCGTGGTCGGCGGGGTGAGCGCGCCGTCCGCCGTCGGAGCCGAGCTCGGGCGCATCTGCGGCGCGATCGCCGCGGGACGGATCATGGCGCGCGACGCGGTCGACGCCATCGAGCTGATCGTGCCGTGCGGCGACGCCGTCGACGTCGACGCGGTTGTGGCCGCCGCCGCGGCGGCGGCGTCGGCCCTGCTGCCCGCCCCGCGATGCACGCTCTCGTTCGTACGGCCCGGGGACGACGACATGCACCGCACGCTCGCTCGCGCACGGGCCGGCGCCTGCGAAGTTCCCGATCTCCTCGACCTGCACCCCGAGGTCGCATCGCGCATCGGATACGATCGCCTGCGGACCTTCGCGCTGGAGCGCCTGCCCGGCGCGGAGGACGTCTACTGCTTCTGGGGGCGCAGCCGCACCGTTCCCGACGACGAGCGCCTGTTCGTGCTCGCGCAGGTCCGCGGGCGCGACACCGGCGAGGGGGGCGATACCCCGCTGCACGTCGCGGCCTTCGAGCGCCAGTTCCATCAGGCGACGGCGCTCCTGCGCGCGGCCCGCAGCCTCCGCGATCCGCGGCGGCGCCTGCACTGGAACCGGCTGGTGGTCGACCTCGCGCCGGCCGTCGCGCTCGATCGCGAGGCGGTCGACCAGATCGCCCGGCGGCTCGCCCCGGCCACCCGCCACCTCGGCCTCGAGAAGGTGATCGTCCAGCTCCGGCTCGGAAGCCCGGCCGGCGTCGTCCCGATCGAGGTGGTGGTGAGCGACCTCACGGGCGCCCACATGGAGACGGCGATCCGCGAGCCGCGGACGGCGCCGCTCGAGCCGGCGGGCGACTACGAGCGCAACGTCGTCGAGGCGCGCCGGCGCCGCCTCGTCTATCCGTACGAGATCCTGCGCATGCTCACGCGGCGCAACGGCCATCCGACCGCCGCCAGCTTCGAGGAGTACGACCTCGATCCGACGGCCCCGGCACCGCGCGCGGCGTCCGTCGCCGGACGGCCGTACGGACGAAACCAGGCGGGCATCGTCTTCGGCGTGCTCAGCACGCCGACCGACAAGGTGCCCGAGGGGTTGCGGCGGGTCCTCATCCTCTCGGACCCGACGCGCGACATGGGAGCCCTCGCCGCGGCCGAATGCGACCGCATCGTGGCGGCATTCGATCTCGCCGAAGCGTGCGGGCTCCCGGTCGAGTGGATTCCGGTATCGAGCGGAGCGCGCATCGCGATGGACAGCGGAACCGAGAACCTCGACGCCACCGCGCGCGTCGCCCGCCGGATCGTCACCTTCACCGAGGCGGGCGGCGTCGTGCACGTCGTAGTGTACGGCGTCAACGTCGGCGCGCAGAGCTACTGGAACGCGCTCGCGACCATGCTCGGCCACACGCGCGGCGCGCTCGTCATGACGCCGGACGCGTCGATGGTGCTCACCGGGCGCGCGGCGCTCGAAGCGTCGGGCAGCGTCGCGGCCGAGGACGAGGTCGCGCTCGGCGGCTTCGAGCGCATCATGGGACCGAACGGCGAGGCGCAGTACTACGCGGGCGACCTCGCCGCCGCGCTGCGCGTCGTCGAGGAGCACTACCGGCACACCTACGTCGTCCCGGGTGAGACCGCGCCGCGCCTCCAGGCCACGAGCGACCCGTTCACGCGCGACGTCACGGCCGCGCCGTACCCCGCCGTCCACGGTCACGGCTTCGCGACCGTGGGCGAGATCTTCGACGACGCGACCAATCCCGGCCGCAAGCGCCCGTTCGCGATGCGGCCGGTGATGCAGGCCGTGATCGACCAGGACGGCGGGCACCTCGAGCGGTGGCGCTCGTGGGCCGGCGCGGAGACCGCGATCGTGTGGGACGCCCACCTGGGCGGGATGCCGATCTCACTCATCGGCATCGAGAGCCATTCGCTGCCGCGCGACGGCCATCGGCCCGCCGATGGTCCCGAGACCTGGACCGGCGGCACGCTCTTTCCGCAATCGTCGAAGAAGGTGGCGCGCGCCCTCAACGCGGCGAGCGGCAACCGGCCGGCCGTGATCCTGGCGAACCTCTCCGGCTTCGACGGGTCGCCGGAGTCGCTGCGCCGCCTGCAGCTCGAGCACGGCGCCGAGATCGCGCGCGCGGTCGTCCGGTTCGCAGGACCGCTCCTGTTCGTGGTCGTCTCGCGCTACCACGGCGGCGCCTACGTCGTCTTCTCGAAATCCCTGAACGACGCTCTGGGAGCGATCGCGCTCGAAGGATCCTACGCATCGGTGATCGGCGGTGCGCCGGCGGCGACGGTGATCTTCACGCGTGAGGTTCGCGCGCGCGCGGCGCGCGACCCGAAAGTGGTTCGCTGGCGGGACGCGCTGCGCCGCCGATCGACGGCGGCCGTACGCGATGGGCACGAGCGGGCGCTCGCCGAGGCCGTGCGAACGGCCCAGGCAGAGGTCGCGGCCGAGTTCGACGCGGTCCACACGGTCGAGCGCGCCTGCCGCGTCGGCTCGCTCGACGCCGTCGTCTCGCCACGCCTGCTCCGCCCGTCGCTCATTCTGGCGCTCCATCGCGCGGCGAGCGGCGTGGGGGCCTTCGGGTCGGAACCCCGAAATGACGAAGGCGGGGCACCCGTGGAGGTGCCCCGCCTTCGGTTCTGACGGTGTTCCGCTCGCGCCTGCTCAGGGAACCCAGGTCTGCGTCACGGGGAGCACGAGCGCACCCGCGCCGGGAAGGCCGCTCACGAAGTCGACCACGTTCGATCCGGTGGCGGGCTCGCAGAAGGTCGCGACGAGCGTCGCGCCGGCGGTCTTGGGATAGGTCGGGTCGGGCCACGCGGGCTGCGGCACGGCCGCTCCGCCCACGCGCACGATCGCGCCGGCGCCGCTGCCGGTCGGGAAGCAGGGGGTCTGGGTGTTGTTCGAGCAGCATACCTGGCTGACGCCGCCCTTCGCGTCGACGCACTGGCCGTCGGGCGTGGTCGCGACGCACGCGCTTCCGGTGCAGGCCGCGTCGCACGTCCCCGTCCCGCACGCGTCGTTCACCTTGGCGCCGCACGGAAGCGGCCCCGGAAGCGTCGAGCTGGCCGTCGTGACCGGCAGGGTGAGGGTGAGCGTGCCGACGGGCGCGCCCGTCGGCGGGCAGTCGGACGACAGCGCGTAGCCGTCGTGCCCGGAGGTCAGCTTCACGTCGAGGAGGCTCTCGGTGCGGCACGCCTGGCCCTGACGGCGGCCCGAGTCGCACGTTCCCGCCTTGCCGGGCGCGCTCGCCGAGCAGCGCGGGCAGATGCCGGTCGCGGTCGTGAGGTAGACGTCGGTGAGCAGGTGGAGGTCGCCGGCGACCGCGCCCGAGGCGAGATCGGCGACGCCGCCGGTGAAGCTCGGCGTCGCGAAGCGGTTCACGATGCACACCGGCGCGCCGGCGCTGAAGAGCGGGATCGGCGGGCCGAAGGTCGGGCTCTTCACCACGTCGGTCGCGGCCTCGTCCTGGACGCAAACCGAGTCGGTCGCGGCGTCGCAGTCCGTGAGACACATGCGGAGCGTCGATCCGGACGGCACCGGAAAGTTGTGCGAGTTGCCGCTGACACCGTTGTCGAGGTCGGTCCCACTCGCCGCGACCACCATGTTGAGCTCGCGCGGGCCGCCCGCCGGATTGGCCGGACACTGTCCGGCGCCGCCGTTCGGCACGCAGCGCAGGCGGACACGATCGCGGTCGGTCGACGCGCCCTTCACCGTCATGGCGAGCATCACCGGACGCGACGGCTTGTAGCCGCGCGGGGTCTGGCGAAGGGGAAGCGAGACGATCGTCGCCTCGCCGCACGCCGACGCGCCGGCGGGAAGGACCGGCGCCGTCACGCCGAGCTGCGAAGCGCGGCGGTTGAACGTGACGCCAGTCACGACGTCGGCCGCGCATCCGGCGACGCCTTCACGATTGACGCACGCGGAGATGCCGACCGCGCACACGCCGTTCACCGCGCCGTCCACGTCGCAGGCGGGATCGCCGTCCTGACAATCGATGCCGACCGCACCGCGGTTGGCCTTCGTCTCGGGTGTGGTGACCTGCCACGCGCCCAGACAGTCGGTGCGGGCGGGGCCGCCGCCCATGACCTCCGCGCCTGCGGAGGCCGACATCGCGACCAGAGCGACCACCAACGACACTAGCGAACGCTTCATTCCAAACCTCCCCGGCGTGTCCGTCACGCCATAGCGAATCGATGAGGACGTGGGATTGCAGGGAGCGTGCCCCGTCCAAGTACCTGGATCTTCGGCGGATCAGGACAGTTGGGGGGGCGTATCGAAAGGACGCGCGTTTCGAAACGATCCGGGCCTTCAGGAGCGTGCCGGCCGGGCGGCTGCGAGGGCGCCCAGGACCTCGGCCCTGCGCCGGCGCAGCAGCTCGCGGATGCGTCCTGGCTCGACGTGCAGCAGCTCGCACAAGCGCCGGAACGCGACCGGATGCGAGCGGTCCTCGCTGGCGAACCAGCGCTCCGCGTTCGCCAGCATGCGGCGCTCGATCTCGCCGTCGGCGCCGACGCAGCGGTAGTACGTCTCGACGGCGTCGAGCAGCACCGAGAGCGCGACGTGGGGATCGCTCGTCGTCAAGGGTTCCCCGTCCTCGCCCACGCCGTCGCCGCGCAGGCGCGCGCGAGGCTCGGACGAAGCTGTGGACCGGATCGCGCCATGCATGCCGCGATTGCACGGCGTGTGCCGGACGAAATTCGCCGCCCTGCGTCGTCGGGGAGGCCCGGGGCACGTGTCGAAAGGATGCGCCGCGAGTCGAGACGACCCGTGCCCGCCGCAGGCCACGCCGCCGGGGAATGCTACGCGCGCGATCGAAAGGAGCGTGTCGCGCGTACCACGAGCGCCCGACTCTCGCCCCCCGATCCAGGACGGAGCCCTAGGGCTCGTCCTCCCCGGAGGCGGCGCCGTACTCTTGCAGCTTGCGGTAGAGCGTCTTGCGCGTGATGCCGAGCTTCTCGGCCGCGAGCGTCTTGTTGCCGCCCGTCACCTCCATCACGCGCAGCACGTAGCGTCGCTCGACTTCGGCGAGGGACACGATCTCCGACGGGTCGTCGCTCGCGACCACCACGTGTGAGCGCTTGTACGCCCGCACCTGCTCGGGGAGGTCCTCGACCGCGATCTCTTCGTAGCGCGTGAGCGCGATGGCGCGCTCGATGCAGTTCTGGAGCTCGCGTACGTTTCCCGGCCACGCATAGGCCAGGAGCTTCTCGGCCGCCGCCGGCGAGATCCCCGTGACACGCTTGCCCGCGCGGGCCGCATGGAGGTCCACGAAGTGCTGCGCCAGCACGAGGACGTCGCCCCCGCGGGCCCGCAGGGGCGGCAGCTCGACGTGGATGACGTTGACGCGGAAGTACAGGTCCTCGCGGAAGCGCTCCTCCTCGATCAGCGAGCGGAGATCGCGGTTGGTGGTGGCGATCACCCGCACGTCGATCGGGATCTCGTGGTCGCCACCGACGGGCCGCACGCGGCGCTCCTGCAGCACGCGGAGCAGCTTCGGCTGGAGCGCGATCGGCATGTCGCCGATCTCGTCGAGCAGCAGCGTGCCACCGCTCGCTTGCACGCACAGGCCGGTGCGCGGCGTGCGAGCGTCGGTGAACGCACCGCGCACGTGGCCGAAGAGCTCGCTCTCGAGCAGGGCCTCGGGCATGGCCGAGCAGTTGATCGCGACGAAGGGCCCGTCGCGGCGCGGGCCGCGATCGTGAAGAGCGCGCGCCACCACCTCCTTGCCGGTCCCGCTCTCGCCGGTGACGAGCACCGACGCGACCGAGTCGACGATCCGATCGAGCACGTCGTAGACGGCGCGCATGGCCGAGCTCGACCCGAGCAGCGTCTCGAAGCGGTTCGACTGCTCGACCACCTTGCGCAGCCGCTTCACCTCCTCGCGGAGCTGGCGGTGCTGGATCGCGCGCTCGAGCGCCACCACGAGCGCGCCGGTGTCCGGCGGCTTGGTGATGAAGTCGTACGCGCCGGCGCGGATCGCGGCGACGGCGGTCTCGAGGCTCCCGAACGCCGTGATGACGATCACCGGGACGTCCGGCCGGTTGGCCACGATGCGCTCGCACAGCTCGAGCCCGTTCATGCCGCGCATGTTGAGATCGGTGAGGACGACGTCGACGTCGCTCGCGCCGAGGATCTCGAGGGCTTCGGCGGCGGCGGTGGTCCAACGCACCTCGAAGTCGCGCTTGCCGAGGGCGACCGCGAGGGTCTCGCACATGCTCTTGTCGTCGTCGACGATCAGGACGCGCCCGGCCATGTCGGATACCTAGAGCACGTGCCCCGCGGCTGTCCACATCGCACCGGGCGCGTGCGCTCGTCTTGACTGCGAGGCGGGTTTCGGGCGATCCCGGGCGCGCATGCGGCTTCTGCGCGGGGTGCTGGTCGGCCTGCTGGCCGTGGTGTGGGCCGGGTGGGTCGTGTGGGGAGCGCTCGCGCTCTGGATCGACGGCCCCGCCTCGCGGCCGCTGGCGGGGCTGCTCGCCGGCGGACTGGTCGTCGTCTCGCTTCTGCTCGTTCTGAGGCGCGGCTCGCGCTGGCTCGGCCTGCTCGCCTCGTCGATCCTCGTGGCGCTCGTGGCGGCCTGGTGGCTGCGGATTCCCGCGAGCAACGATCGCAACTGGGTGCCCGAGGTCTCGCAGCTCGCCCGCATCGACGTGAACGGCGACGTGCTGACCGTCCACAACCTCCGCAACTTCGACTATCGCACCGAGACGGACTTCACGCCGCACTGGGAGGAGCGCACCTACGATCTCAGCCATCTGCGGGGCTTCGACATGTTCCTCTCCTTCTGGGGTCCGACGCAGATCGCGCACACGATCGCGAGCTGGGATTTCGGTGAGGGACAGCACCTCGCGATCTCGATCGAGACGCGCCGGGAGCAGGGTGAGGTCTATTCCGCCGGCCTCGGGTTCTTCCGGCAGTTCGAGGTCTACTACGTCGTGGCGGACGAGCGGGATCTCGTCGGGCTGCGGACCAACCATCGCGGCGAGCAGGTCTTCCTGTATCGCCTCGCGGCGGGCCCCGTCCGGGCACGTGCCCTGCTCATGGCGTACGTCGACGAGATCAACCATCTCGTGCAGCATCCCGAGTGGTACAACGCGCTCACGCAGAACTGCACCACGTCGATCGAGATCCTGGTGGAGCGCGCGCTCGGCCCGTTGGGCGGCCGCTTCCCCTGGGACTGGCGCCTGATCGCCAACGGCCACCTCGGCGAGCTGCTGTACGAGCGCGGCAGCGTGAACACGACCATGCCCTACGAGGAGCTCCGCCAGGCGAGCGACATCACCGCCCGCGGCAAAGCGGCCGACGGCGCGGCCGACTTCTCCGAGCGCATCCGCGACGGCCTGCCCCCGCGTCCCCCGCCGCGAAACTGATGCCCGGACGGTCCCACGCACGATTCGGCGGGCAGGGGCCGCATGACGGATCTGACGCTCTCCGCGTCGAGGCGACGGCTACGGGGCGACTGGACACGTGGCCTCGAGATTGCTCATGACGGCGGAGAGCCGTGGGCATGACCGATCTCACGCCGGCGCAGGTCCTCGCCGCGGGGCTCCACGCCCTGATCGCGCTCGTCTGGGTCATCATCGCGCACCGCGAGTGGACCTTCATGCGCACGTATCAGGCGCGGAGCCCGCTCTTCGTCTGCCTGCGCAACCTGACCGTGCTGGGCGCCGTCTTCTACGCCGTGCAGGCCGTGCTCCGCCTGACGCCCCCCGAGCTCGCCGCCGCGCCGCCCGCGTGGCTGTTCGCGATCTGGCTGCTCGGGGAATGGGCCCTCATGCTCCTCGCCGCCACCACGCGCCACCTCGTTCGCTACTGGGGCATGCGACGCGATCCGCCGGCCACGGCGTGGCTCGTGGTCAACTACGGCGCCGCCGGCCTGATGATGCTCTTCGCGCTCTTCTCGCCCGAGCTGCTCGCCGGGAGCGCCCACCCCGTCGGAACGTATCTCGCGATCCGCAACGGCTTCACGATCGTCTTCTTCGGCCTGGCGGTGCGCGAGATGATCGGCATGGCGCGGTCCGGCCGATGGCGTCCCGGCGCCGCCGGAAACATCGTGCGGCGCGTGGACGTCGTGCTCTTCGGGGCCGCCCTGCTCGGCGTCCTCGCGTGGGTCGCGGTCCCTCTCCTCGGCAGGCCCCCGCCGGCGATCTGGGGCCTCGTGATGGACATGGTGATCGCCCTCGCAGTGACGACCCCGCTCGCCGCACGCGAGATGCACGCCGTGGTGCGCGGCGTCTTCGTCGCCCTCGGAACGCTGGCGGCGGCGAGCGCCGTCCATCTCGCGGGCACCGACCTGCTCGGGCCCATCGCCGCGGCGGGCATGCCGCATCTGGTGACGTTGATCACGATCGTCGTCCTCACCGCGACGGTCGCCTGGACGCCACCACTCCTGCGCCGCTTCATCGATCGGTTCGCGTTCGGCCGGCGCCGGCACCTGTGGGCCGATCTGCAGGCGTTCCTCGCGACCCTCTCACCCGACGCCGGCGTCGCGGAGATCTGCAGGCAGGCGCTCACCGAGGTCGTGCGCGTCTGCGGGCTCACCGGCGCCGCCATCGTGCTGCGCGACGGCGAAGCCGTGGCGGCCGGGGACTTCGCGCTCGAGCCCCTGCGCGACGCGTGGCCGCGCGGCGCCGACTTCGACCGCCTCCCCCCGTCGATCATCTCCGCCGACTTCGTGCGGGACCTGCCCCTGCCGGCGCTCGAGGCGATGGCCGCCGCCGAGGTCATCGGCGTCATACCGCTCACGAGCCCGCGACGGCGGTGGGGGACGCTCTTCGCCACCAGCGGCCTCATCGAGCCGTCGCCCGACGACGTGCCGTCGATGGAGGCGTTCGCGGCGCAGCTCTCGCTCGTGCTCGACGCGGCGGCACTCATCGAGCGGACGGTCGCCGTCGAACGCTCGCTTGCGCACGCGGAGAAGCTGGCGGCGATCGGCGAGCTGGCGGCGCGGATCGCGCACGAGATCCGCAACCCCGTGACCGCGGCGCGGAGCCTCGCCCAGCTTCTGGCGCGCGATCCGACGGCGCCCGAGAACACCGAGCACGCGCAGCTGATCCTGGGCGAGCTGGAGCGGGTCGAGCGCCAGGTTCGCGCCCTGCTCCAGTTCGCGCGCCGGGAGGAATATCGCCTGGAGCCGATCGACGTCGGCGAGCTGGTGCGCGTCTCGCTCGGCCCGCTGCGCCCGCGGCTCGCCGACGCGAAGGTGACCGTGGTCGACGACGTGGCGGCCGACGTGGTCGTGCGCGCCGATCGCGAGAAGCTCCGCCAGGTGCTCGTGAACCTGATCGAGAACGCGCTCGACGCGCTCGCGACGAGCCCGGACGGCAGGCGTCTCGCCGTGTCGGCCGCGACCGAGAACGGGACCGTCACGCTGCGCGTGAGCGACTCCGGTCCGGGCGTGCCCGCCGACGCCCTGCCCCGCCTCTTCGAGCCGTTCTTCTCGCTCAAGGCCGGCGGCACCGGGCTCGGCCTCGCGATCGCGCGACGCACGATCGAGGCGCACGGCGGGCGCATCGCGGCGGAACCGCTGGCGCCCCACGGCGTCACCTTCCGGATCGACCTCCCGTCAGGCGTTCGCTGACGCGAGCCGGCTACACGCGCGGGCTCAGCCGCGCAGGACGTGTCCGGAGAGCGAGCCGGCGTAGCGGCCGTGGTCGAACACCACCTCGCCGTTCACGACCGTCGCGACGTAGCCCTCGGCGTCGACGACGTAGCGTCCCGCGCCGGCGGGAAAGTCGCGGACGAGCCGCGTCGCGCCGCATCGCAGGCGGGCACGATCGAAGACGACCAGGTCCGCCGCCGCGCCCTCGCGCACCACGCCCCGGTCGGCGAGCCCGTGCACGACCGCGGGTACCATCGTGAGCTTCGAGATCGCCTCTTCGAGCGAGAGCGTCCCCGGCACCCACTCCGAGAGGAGGCGCGTCGTGTAGTCGGCACCGGTGAACGAGAGAACGTGCGCGCCCCCGTCGCTCGACCCGGCCATGACGATGGGATCGCGCAGCAGCTCCGCGGTGGCCTCGTCCCGCGCGGGGTCGTGGGGTGCGCCGAGGACGAATTGCGTCTGCAGGTCCTCGGCGAGCGCCAGATCGAGAAAGGCGTCGAGCGGAGTCTTGCCGACCGCGTCGGCGACGTCCGCGAGGTGCATGCCGACGAAGCGCTGGTGCTCGGGGCGCGTCACCGCTTCCACGAACAGGACCTGCCAGACGAACACGAAGGCACGCCCGGTCGGATCGGCGAGCGCCTCCAGCATCTTCTGGCGCACGGCGGGATCGCGCAGGCGCCGCTCGCGCTCGGGCGAGCCGAGGCAGAGCGTCTCGCGGAAGATCGGCATCTCGTCGAACAGGAACGTGGTGTCGAGCGCGAAGTGCGCGCCGAGCTGGTTGGTCGCGAACATGGGATGGAGGCGGATGCCCTGCTGGAACGTCTCGCGGCAGAAGTCGACGCCGCGCCGCCAGCCCTTCATCTGGTGCGGGAGCGGAACCAGCGTGTTGAGCTCGATGGGTCGCCCCGACACCCGATACATCTCGTGCAGCAGCCGACGATCGGCCTCGCTGTAGCCGTCGACGAAGCTGCGCGGGATGAACTCGATCGCGCCGTGGTCGAAGTCCCCCAGGACCGACGAGAGCGCGACGATCTCCTCGGGCGCGGCGTGGTTCGACGGCACCTCGCGCCCGTCGTGCGCGACGTGGATGTCGAGCTGCGAGGTCGAGAAGCCGATCGCGCCCTCGTGCATCGACTGGCGCACGAGTGCCTGCATGCGGCCCACCTCGTCGTCGGTCGCCCGCCGGTCCGACGCGGCGTCGCCCATCACCTGCCGGCGGATCGCGGAATGCCCGACATAGGCGCCCATGTTGACGGCGATGCGACCCTCGAGCGCGTGCAGGAAATGGCCGAAGGTTCCGCCCGACCAGCGCAGGCCCGCCGCCAGCGCCTCGGCCGACATGCCCTCCACGCGCGACAGCATCTGCGCGAGCCAGCCGACGTCCTCCGACTTGGCGGGTGCGAGGGTGAAGCCGCAGTTGCCGGTCAGCACCGTCGTGACCCCGTGCCACGACGCCGGCGACGCGGTCGGCTCCCAGTGGAGCTGCGCGTCGTAGTGCGTGTGCACGTCGATGAAACCGGGCGCGACGATGCAGCCGTCGGCGTCGATCACGCGCCGTGCCCCCTCGCGCACGCGCCCGATGCGCGCGATGCGCCCGTCGCGCACGGCGACGTCGGCCGAGAAGGAGGGCATGCCCGTGCCGTCGACGACCCGGCCGCCGCGGACCACCAGATCGAAGCTCATGCCGGGCGGATCCCGTACAGGCGCAGGGCGTTCGTGCCGAGCAGCTTCACGCGTGCGGCGGGCGTCATGTCGGCCGTGTGCTCGCGCAGCTCGCGCACGACGCCCGGATACTTGGCGTCGCTGTGTGGAAAATCCGAAGCCCAGATCATCGCATCCTCCCCGATGAGTGGTCCGAGCGCGCTCATGGTGTGCTCCCCCGGATCGAACGAGACGTAGACCTGCCGTCGCACGTACTCCGACGGCTTCATCGAGAGCCCGAGGAGCTGCCAGCCGTAGCTCTCGGTGAACTCGTCGAGGCGATCCATCCAGTGCGGGAGCCAGCCGCCGCCGCACTCGAGCACGCCGATCGTCAGGCGCGGATGGCGCTCGAGCACGCCCGCGTACACGAGGTTCGCGAGCGTCATGTACTGGTCGAAGAACAGGATCACCGCGTGGTGCGTGCCCGGCGCCATGAGCCCGGCCATCGCGCGCGACGTGCCGGGCATGTCCCACAGGCCTGCCGGGTGGAACGCGAGCGGAATCCCGAGCTCCTCGAGCGCGCTCCAGATCGGCTCGAGCGCCGGGGCGAAGAGCGGCCGCGCGCAGGGGTTGGTGGGATTCGGTCGCGTGAAGGCGGCGCGGAGGCCGAGCTCGCCGACGGCGCGGCGCGCCTCGGCGATCGCGGCCACGGGATCCTGAAGCGGCAGGGCCGCGGCGCCGACGAGGCGGCCCGGGTTCGTCGCGCAGAAGCTCGCGATCCAGTCGTTGTAGATGCGGCAATGCCACACGGCGAGCTCGGGATCGTGGATCGCCGGCAGCGAGAGCGCGAGCCCACCGTAGAGCACCGCCACGTCGATGCCCTCCTCGTCCAGCACCCGCAGGCGCGCCGCGGGATCGAAACCGGCCGGGCTGCCTTCGACGTACCGGCGACCTTTGCCCAGGTCGGCGAAGGACGTGCCGGCGTTGCCGAGGCCGACCAGGCCCCGGTCGGTGATCATCCAGTCCTCGACCCAGGCCTCGTCGTAGCCGCTCTCGGCGTTCCAGCGCAGCCGCAGGGCCCTGTCCCGGAAGCGCTGGGGGAGGCCCCTCTCCCACAGATCCGGGGGCTCGCAGACGTGGCCGTCGGCGTCGACCACGACCTCGGATCCGGCGGGCATGAGGCCTTGTCGCGCAGCCGGCAGTCGCTCGTCAAACTGCCGGAAAAGATGGCACGCCGGTTGCTGCTACATGAGTCGCATGGCGATCGAATTCGGGCCCTGGCTCAAGCTGAACGTGCCGACGATCGAGTCTCTGCCGGACGCGCCCGGGGTTTTCGAGATCGCCAACCTGGTCCGCACCGTGATCTTCACGGGCCGCGCCGAGGGCAGCCTCCAGCGACGGCTCGCGACGCTCGGCGGTGTGCCGGCCAACCTCCCTGCCAGCACGGGCGGTTACTACGTCCGGCTCGCGCTCACCGGCGATGAGGAGGCCGCCCTCGCGGAGTGCCAGGCGAGCTATCGCGCCGTGCACGGCGGGCGGCTCCCGGTCGGGAACGAGACGCCGGTGCGTCCCGCGATCCGGCTCGTCACGCGCGACGCGGCCTAGCTCGGCCGCTCCGCCCCTGTCGAAGTTCCGACGCCGCGACGATCCCGTGGCACAAGAATGTGCGCGGTCGCCGCTGCGGCTGCATTGCGGCCGGCTGGCCGCATCGGCTCAGCGAAGGCGGGCGCGGACGGCCCCCAGGGCGGCAGCCTCCAGGTCCTCGTAGACGGCCTCCGCAGCCCACCCTCGGGGCCACCGGCCCCGCTCGGCCTCGAAGACCTCCAGGCCGTAGGTCCCGTAGGCCTCCGCCACCTGCCGGCGCACGAAATGGAGGGGATCCGGGCGTCGCACGGGCAGCTCCCGCAGGTAGGCGGCCAGCTCGGGAACGCCCCGTCCGGTGACGGCGCTGGTCTGGAAGATGCGGGGCTCGTCGCCGCCGATGCGGGCGGTGTGGAGCGCCGCGCGGAGCTCGTGCGTGCTCCGGCGCGCGAGCGGATGCTTCTCCAGCCGGACGGCACGGGCGACCAGCGCCCGCGTCGCCGCGTCGAGCGGCGCCGGCTCAGGCGCTGGCTGCGCGCTGCGATTCACGCGGGGCGCCGATCACGTCGAGGATGCGGTCCATCACGGTCATGAGGTCGAAGTCCTTCGGCGTGAAGACGTCACGAATGCCCAGCGCACGCAGCTTGGGAAGGTCGTCGTCGGGCACGATGCCGCCGAGGACCACCGGAATCTCCTGCTTCGCTCCCTGTTTCTCGAGCTCGTCCAGGACGAGCTTCGCGATTTCGAGGTGCGACCCCGACAGGACGGAGAGCCCGACGACGCTCGCATCCTCCTCGATGGCCGACTGGACGATCTCCGGGACGGTCAGGCGAATGCCACCGTAGATCACGTCGAAGCCGGCATGCTTCGCGGCGACGGCGATCATCTCGGAACCGTTCGAATGGCCGTCGAGACCAGGCTTGCCGACCACCATGCGCGGCCGCACGCCGTGCTGCGCCGCCCACGCGTTGGCCCGGGCGCGCACCGCGTCGACCTTGCCGCCTTCGAGCGAGAGCCGCTGGCCCTCGACGCCGGTCGCGGGGCGGTACTCGCCGAACACCTCGCGCAGCGCGGTCGCCCACTCGCCGGTCGTGACGAGGGCCTTCGCGCACGCGATCGAGAGCGGCATGAGGTTCTTGCCGCCCTGCGCGGCGGCCTGGAGATCGCGTAGCGCCTGGTCGACCGCGGCCTGGCTGCGGCGGCTCCGGGTCGCGCGCAGCATCTCGAGCGTCTCGCGCGCCGACTCCGGATCGACCTTGAAGATGCCGCCGTCGGCGCCGGCCAGCAGCGGCGACGGCAGACCGTCGGTCCACTTGTTGCGCCCGACGACGGTGATCTCGCCGCGGTTGATGCGGGCCAGCCGCTCCGCCTGGCTGCGGACGAGGGCCGTCTTCATGTAGCCCGACTCGATCGCGGCGAGCGCGCCGCCCATCTCCGCGATGCGTGCGATCTCGGCGGAGGCCTCGTCCTCGAGGGCCTTCACCTTCGCGGCCACCACCGGCGAGCCGTCGAACAGGTCCGGATACTCGAGCAGGTCGGTCTCGTAGGCGAGGATCTGCTGCAGGCGCAGCGACCACTGCTGATCCCACGGCCGCGGCAACGAGAGCGCCTCGTTCCAGGTCGGGAGCTGGAGGGCGCGGCAGCGCGCGTTGCGCGAGAGCGTGACGCCGAGCGCCTCGATCAGGATGCGCCAGGCATTATTCTCGGGCTGCTCTTCGGTGAGGCCGAGGGAGTTCACCTGCACGCCGTACCGGAACAGGCGGTACTTGGCGTTGGCGACACCGTAGCGGTCGCGCGTGATCTCGTCCCACAGCGCGACGAACGCGCGCATCTTGCACAGCTCTTCGACGAAGCGGATGCCCGCGTTGACGAAGAAGGACACGCGGCCCACGCACTGCTCGAACTCCTCGTGCGTGAACGTGCCGCGCGCGCGGATCGCGTCGAGCACGGCCATGGCGTTCACGAGCGCGAAGGCCAGCTCCTGCGCGGGCGTCGCCCCGGCCTCCTGCAGGTGGTAGCTGCAGATGTTGGACGCGTTCCAGCGCGGAATCGCGTGCAGGCAGTGCTCGTACATGTCGGCGATGAGCCGCATCGAGTGCACCGGCGGGTAGATGTACGTCCCGCGCGCCAGGTACTCCTTGATGATGTCGTTCTGGGTCGTGCCCTGCAGGAGCTTCGGATCGACTCCGCGCCGCTCGGCGAGCGCGACGTAGAGGGCGAGCAGCCACATCGCCGTCGCATTGATCGTCATCGAGGTGTTGATCTTCTCGACCGGGATGTCGGCGAAGAGCACCTCGAAGTCGTCGAGCGAGTTGACCGGCACGCCCACCTTGCCGATCTCGGGCCCGGCCAGTGGGTGGTCCGAGCTGTAGCCGCACTGGGTCGGGAGGTCGAAGGCGATCGACAGCCCTGTCTGCCCGCGCGAGAGGTTGTCGCGGTACAGCCGGTTCGAGGCGTGGACGTTCGTGTGCCCGGCGTACGTCCGGAAGATCCACGGCTGGTCCCGCGTGGGCGTGGCGTCGCGCGTCATGATCGACTCCTAACCATCGCTACTGTAGCGCGCCCCGGAGCGCCGACTCCAGCGGGGTCGTCTTGACCCGGCAGGATGCCGCGTGAGACGCTCACGGTCGTCGGGGAGGAAGCGCGCATGACCGTCCGACTCGCGCTCGCGCCGTTGTTCCTGCTGATCGCGGGAGCGGCCGGGGCGAATCTCGATCCCTCCAGCGCATGCTGCGCGAGGAAGCTTCGCCTGAGCGGCCCTTCCGAAGCCCGGCTCTTCCGGTGCCACGCGACGGCGGCCGCGCACGGCGAGGCGGTCGCCGCCGCGTGCCTTTCGGCGGCCGGGGCCTCGCTCGCCCGCCGCTTCGCGCGGGCGGAAGAGGCCGGGGGCTGTTCCGGAGTCGGTGACGCGGGACGCATCGAAGCCGACCTCGAGCGCATCGTCGGCCTCGTGGCGAACACGCTCCGTCCGTCGCCGGCCAGGTCCGCCTGCGCGGCGCGGAAGCTCAAGACGGCTGGACGCTTCGCCGCCTCGGTGCTGAAGGCGTTCGCAGGCGAGGCACCGCACCCAGCGGATCACCTGGACGCTCTCGATCCCGTCATCGCCGACCTCAGCCAGCGCGTACAAGCGACGTTCACGCGGCTCGAAGGCGGCACCGACTGTCTCACCACCGCGGACGCGCCGGCCGTGACCGCGCTCATCACCGCCGGCCCGACTCCGCCCGTCCCGGCCGACGGCGCCCTGCTCGCGTCGCTTCGTCTCTGCCCGGCCTGCGGAGACGACGTGCAGGGTGGAACGGAGCAGTGTGACGGCTTCGACGCGTTCACGTGCAACGGTCCGTGCCGCGCCGACTGCACGTGTCCCATCTGCGGCGACGGCGCCATCGATCAGACGAGCGAGGCATGCGACGGAGCGGACGATGCGGCCTGTCATCGGCTTTGTCTGCCCGACTGCACGTGCCCGGCGCCGGTCTGCGGCAACGGCGTCAAGGAGAGCGGCGAGCAGTGCGACGGGTCGGATGCCGGCGGGTGCGCGTCGGCATGCCAGAGCGACTGCACGTGTGCGGCGGTGTGCGGCAACGGGGTGATCGAGCCGGGGGAGCAATGCGAGGGCGCGACGTGCTTCGACGAGGGCTTCTTCCTGGCGAGCTGCGCGCCGCCGGGACCGCGAGGGTGCCAGTGCTGCGACGGCGGCATCTGTCCGATCCTCGGCTGCTGTGACCCGGTCGACATCTGCCTGGTGGCCCCGAACGACCGGGGATCGTGCTTTCCGACGCAGTGCCGGCCCGATCACCCGTGTTCAACCGGGTACACCTGCGTCCCGAACCCCAGCCAGCCCGGGACGGGCATTTGCGCCGGCGGCATCGGAAGCACGTGCACCTACTTCACCCCGATCGCTCCCTGCTTCCCGCCCGCCGTGTGCTCGGCGTCGAGTGGACTCGGATTCTGTTGCCTGCCGAGCGGGGAGACGTGCGCCAGCGCAGGGGACTGTTGCTCCCGCACCTGCAACGGGGGAACCTGCGGCTAGGTCGATCGCGCGCAGTCTCGGGCCGGCAAATCCTAGTGCAGCACGAAGTTCAGGGCGGGGGCGCCGGCGTCGGCAGCGGGGAGCGTCAGCGTAAACGTCGAGCCGACGCCGACCGTGCTCTTCACCGTGAGGTCGCCGCCCATCGCGCAGGCGAAGCGGCGGGCGAGTGCGAGACCGAGACCGATCCCCTTCGTACGCAGGTCGCCCGGCCCGAGCTGGCGATAGAGATCGAACACGGCGCCGCACGCTTCGGGCGGGATGCCGGGCCCCGTGTCGCGCACGTGGACCTGCACGACGCCGGCCATCGGCGCCTCGGCTGTCACCACGACCTCGCCGCGCTCGGTGAACTTGAGCGCGTTCGAGAGCAGGTTCTGCACGATGACGCGCAGCTTCGGGCCCTCGGCGAGGACGGGCGGAAGCTGCCCCTGCACGTCGGCGCGCAGCGAGATCGGTCGTTCCTGGACGATCAGCTCGTGGTCGCGGACGAGCGCGCCGACGAGGGCGCCCACGTCGACCTTCTCGACCTCGATCGTGCTCGACTCGAGCTTGGCGAGGTCGAGGAAGTCCTCGACCAGCTCGAGCAGGTGCCCCGCGTTCCAGGAGACCTTGCCGAGCGCCTCGCTCAGCGCCTCGGAGTAGGTACCGAACGCGCCCTCGGCGGCGAGCTCGAGGTAGCCGAGGACGATGTTCAGCGGCGAGCGGAACTCGTGCGAGACCGACGCCAGCAGCTCCATCTTCAGGCGGTCGGACGCCTGCGCCTGGGACACCTGCACATAGGTGCGCATCGCCGCGTCGACGGCCCCGAGCAGGCGATCGGCCCCGTCGCCCTCCCGCACGTACGTATGCACGCCCATCCGCTCGAGCGTCTCGCGGCAGAGCTCGCCCGAGCGCGGGCTCGCGTAGAGCACCACCTGCATGGCGGCGTTGCGCTCGCGCACCGTACCGATCAGGCGGCGTGCGGGGACCAGAGGCAGCTCGTCGGCGAGGACGATGACCCCGATCGAGGCATCGGCCACCGCGACCCCCATGGCGGCGTCGCGGGCCACCACGACGGGATGTCCCTCGCGCTCGAGGAGGCCCCGGGTGACTGCGAGCCGTGCGAGGTCGTGGTCGACGAGGAGGACGGTCGGCGAATGCGAGTCGGGTGCGGAGGCCACGCCGAGAATGCAAGGCCAGGGCCGCTGCCTGGGCGCGTGGATTCCGGCCATTACGGCGGGCGGCAGGGGCGTTCATGGCACAGCTCGTGGGCGCGCGCTGTGCCAGGAGGGCACACGTGCAAGCGGCAGGTGACCGACCCAAGACTCCGTCTTGGGTCGGCTTCCTAGTCGAGGAGCGCCAGCAGACGCCCGGCGGCGGCGGTCGGCGTGAGACGTCCGGCGGCCACTCCCGACTCGAGCTCCGGCAGGAGCCGGCGCACGTCCCCCCGCGCCAGGAAGTGGCGCTCGACGCCGTCGCGCAGCATCGACCAGAACCACGCCTGCTGCTGCTCGCGTCGCTTCTGCCCGAGCTCGCCCGTCGCGCCGAGCTTGTCGCGGTAGTCCTGCACGGCACCCCACACGGCATCGAGGCCGCGCCCCTCGAGCGCCGAGACGGTGAGCACGGGGGGGTCCCAGTTCGCGCTCGTGTGGCGGAACAGGCGCAGCGCCGCCCGGTACTCGGCCGCGGCCTGCGTGGCGCGCTTCACGTTGTCGCCGTCGCACTTGTTGATGGCGAGGGCGTCGGCGATCTCGATGATGCCCTTCTTGATGCCCTGCAGCTCGTCTCCGGCCCCCGGCAGCATGAGGACGAGGAAGAAGTCGACCATCGACGCGACGGCGATCTCGGACTGTCCCACGCCCACGGTCTCGACGATGATGACGTCGTAGCCGGCGGCCTCGCACACCA
>DATJZY010000002.1 GCA_035577985.1 Candidatus Eisenbacteria bacterium | reverse complement strand
CGATCAGCGCTGCGGTCGATTCGCCCCCGGCCGAGAACATCACGGTGGCGATGCCGATCGCCGCGCCGCGACCGATCCGGCCGTCCGCCACGCCCCGGGCGAGCGCGTGCGCGAGCGGTGCGTCGGCGTCGCGCCGGAGATTCTCCGTGGCGCGGTCGAGGTGCTCGCCGAGGTATTCGACCATCTTCATGGCCTCGGCGGCGAGCAGGCCGAGCCGTGACGCGTCCAGGTGTCCGGCGAGGATGTCACCTCCGATCATCGCCCAGCTTCGAAAGCGCGAGACGTCGCCGTCGGGAAGGCCGAGAAGGCGGCCCACCACGCGGGCCGGGACGAGCTCTGCGACGGGTACGAAGTCCCCGGCACCCGCACCGAGCCACTCCCGAATGGCCTCACGCGCCCACCGGCAAACGGGCTCCTCGAGCATCGACACGAACGTGCCGGAGAAGCGAGGTTGGACGATCGCTCGGTGCAGCGAATGCGCGGGCTCGTCCGCGGTCGCGATCACGTTGCCCGGATCTTCACCGATTCTCTCGGGCAACGAGAAGATGCTGAGATCGCCGGACGGGGTGCGCATCAGCACGCCCGTCAGGTTCGCGGAGAAGTCGGACTCCCGCGCGAGCGCCGCCTCGATGAGATCCCAGGTCGCGACGAGATGCACGCCGGTCTCGGCGACTCGCGAGATCGGTGTCTCCGAGCGGAGCCGCTCGTAGAGCGTCTGGGGGTTCGCGATGACGCCGGGTCCGAACAGCTCGTTCGGATTCGAGGAGTAGAGCGGTGCGCGCATCCGATTCGCCTGCCGCGTGAGAGACGGCCGCTCACCTGCGGCCGCGCGGGCAGACTACCACGGCACACTCGAGCGGCGGCGAACCGGCCTGGAGAATCCATTGATCAGCTTGTAGGAGGAGTCCAGATACGGCTTCCATAGAAGGCGATGTCAAGAGCGTAGTTCTCCGCCGTTCGAGCGCGCGGCGGCGAACGTCATGGTTGTTATGTGAGTGGCCGACACGCTCGGAGTTCATCGGACGTCGTTCTCCGCGTTCTCCTCAGGCCGTGAAGCGTGCGGGCTGTGAACCATGCTTCCATCTGGGCCTCGAGGGCCATCGCTTCATTCGGTCCTGCGAGGGGGCATATCCTTGTTATCGGGCCTGCCACCGCAGCGGTGGCCACACGTTTGCACGGATGCTTCCCCTCGACCCTTTGCCCCGGAGATCCGAGTCCGCGAGGAGCCGATGACGCTCCGCCGTGTGCGGTGCACTCAGCGTCTGGCGAGCTCGCAACCTCTCCCGGAGTCGTATGCCTCCTGTCTCTTCCACATGGCAAGCAGGATCGCGGCGATCTGGCGTGCGACGGTGAGCTTGGCCAGGTTCGGCCGCGTGCCGTTCTCGAGCTGCCGGTCATAGCTCTGGCGCAGCGGATTCGGTCCGCAATGGGCGATGACGGTTGTCGCGGCGCCCTTGAAGATCGCCTTTAGCATGCGGTTGTGGTTGAAATTCAGCCCGCGCGTCTGCGCGACGCGCGTCTTGATCCAGCGGCCCTGCTCCAGCACCCAGTCGCTCGACGAGCGCGTGACCACGGCGAAGCCGCAGTAGCTCCAGAACTGCCGCTTGGTGCGGAAGCGATGTGCGGTGTGACCACGATCGGCAGCAACTGAGCGACGCGCACAGGCCCGAGCCCTGGCGCGGTCTCGAGCACCCGCGCGATGCGATGCCGATGGGATTCGCGCAGCATCGAGGCTTCGGCCTCGGCCTTGAGCGCGAGGAGCTGTTCGAGCTCGCGGCCGACCAGGTCGACCGCCTCGCGCGTCGCGACCGGTAGCGCCTGGGCTCTCTGCGCACGCTCGGCCGATTTGAACAGCGCCTCGCCCGTGCACGGCATGCCGCGGGCGCGGAAGAAGCTCTTGAGCCGGCTCTTCACGCGTGCCACATCGCGCGTCAGCATCGTGTAGGTCCGCGCTCGGTCGCGCAGCGCCGTGAACAGGCGCGCGTCCTTGAACACCGGTCGATCGATCCGACCCGTACGCAGCTTCTCCGCCAGGCCGTGCGCGTCGATCGCGTCGCTCTTGAGCCCAGGGTTCCACTCGCCCCGGTACACCACGAGCTCTGCCACGTGCGGAGAAAGAATCTCGTAAAGCCACTGGCTCCACTCGCCTTCCTCCAGGCACAGGTGCAGATTGCCCGCGAGCTGCTGCAGGTAGCCCACCAAGGCGTTCCCGTTTGTCTCCACCACGTCGCGCCGAAGCTGCTTGCCCGACGCATCCAACACGCTGAACGTCACGCTCGCTGCGTGCACATCGGCTCCGAGATAGCGTTCCATCGCGGCTCTCCTTCGTTGGGCTCATGCCCAGGTCGCTTTCAACCCGAAGCATGTCCCGACGGAGGAGACCGCCACCACCTCGTGGCGCCGCCCACCCAGGGACCGCGTCTCACTCGAGGACGTGGCCTTCTAATGATTCCTTGTTAG
>DATJZY010000001.1 GCA_035577985.1 Candidatus Eisenbacteria bacterium | reverse complement strand
GCGTAGGCGCGTCGACAGCGTCAACGGACCTGCCGCCCGTTGACCGCCCCCCTCGCGGCGGCTACGAGGGCAGTGTGAAGCGGCTGGAGCTCGCGCGAGTGCACGTCTGCCAGCGCTGCGGTCGGGGCCGCGCCGAGCTCGTCGCCACCGACGGCGCCACGATCGCGGTTCCGCTCGACGCCGTCCGGGCCCAGGAGCTCGGCAGCGACGGCACGAGCGACGAGGCGCCGTGGCTGTCGAGCGTCGTGGTCGGGCTTCTGCGCGAGCGCGGTCTGGCGTTGCGTGAGGTCGTGCTCGACACTGCGGCGCACGGGCTGCGCGCGCTCGTGACGCTCACGCGCACCGACGAGACCGAGATCATCACGTGTACGCCGCAGGAAGGCATCGGCCTCGCCGTGCGCGGCAAGGTCGGGCTCTACGCGACGGCGGAAGCGCTCTCCGCGTCGAGCGACGCGCCGGATACCGGAGGCCACGAGACGCTGCACTAGGCGGGCCCGCGGAGTGGAGGAGGGGAGATGGCGCGAAGCTCGCTGTTCCGGACCAAGAGCGTCGAGGTGCTGCTGGCCGAGCTCGCCGGCGAGCATCAGCTGCGTCGCGTGCTCGGGCCCGTCAGCCTCACGGCCCTGGGCGTCGGTGCGATCATCGGCGCCGGCATCTTCGTCCTGACGGGCCTCGCCGCGAACCAGTACGCCGGACCCGGGCTCGTCCTCTCGTTCGTCGTCGCCGGGATCGGCTGCGCGCTCGCCGCGCTCTGCTACGCCGAGTTCGCAGCCATGGTTCCCGTCGCGGGCAGCGCCTACACGTACGCGTACGCGACGCTGGGCGAGCTGTTCGCGTGGATCATCGGCTGGGACCTCGTGCTCGAGTACGCGGTCGCGTCGAGCACCGTCGCGCACGGGTGGTCGCACTACTTCGTGTCGTTCCTCGGCATCTTCGGGATCGAGCTGCCGCGCATGTGGATCAACAACCCCTTCGACTTCGACGCGGCGACCTCGACGTGGGTGGCGACCGGCGCGGTCTGCAACCTTCCGGCGTTCCTGGTCGTGCTCCTCATCACGGTGATCCTCGTCGTCGGCATCCGCGAAAGTGCGAGCTTCAACGCCGCGATGGTCATCCTGAAGCTCGTCGTCGTCCTGTTCGTCATCATCCTCGGCGCGGGCTACGTCGAGACCAAGAACTGGCACCCGTTCCTGCCCTACGGCATGCCGGGGGTGTTCAAGGGCGCGGCGTACATCTTCTTCGCGTACATCGGCTTCGACTCGGTCTCGACCCACGCCGAGGAGGCGAAGAACCCACAGCGCGACGTGCCGATCGGCATCATCGCCTCGCTCATCCTCTGCACGATCCTCTACATCCTGGTCGCGGCCGTGCTGACCGGCATGATCCCCTACGACAAGATCGACATCGACGCGCCCGTCGCGCACGCGTTCAAGGCGCGCGGGCTGCCGGTTGCCGAGTTCCTGATCTCGCTCGGCGCGGTCGTCGGCATCACGAGCGTGCTCCTCGTGCTGCTCCTCTCACAGGCGCGCGTCCTGCTCGCGATGGCGCGCGACGGGCTCATCCCGAAGAGCTTCTTCGCGGCCGTCCACCCGCGCTTCCGCACGCCCCACAAGGCGACGATCCTCACCGGCATCCTCGTGGCGACGATCGCGGCGATCTTCCCGCTGAAGCTCCTCGCCGACCTCGTCAACATCGGCACGCTCATGGCGTTCGTCATCGTGTGCGCGGCGGTCATCGTCATGCGGCGCACGAACCCGAACGTGGCGCGTCCCTTCCGCACCCCGTGGGTGCCGTTGGTGCCGATCGCGGGCATCCTCATGAACCTCGCCATGATGTTCTCGCTCGGATGGGAGAACTGGTTGCGGCTCGCGGTGTGGCTCCTCATCGGGTTCGTCATCTACTTCGGCTACAGTCGCCACCACAGCATCATGAGCGTCGAGCTGCCGCACGAGCTGAAGGTCGGCGGCGCCTCACCGGGTGGCCGCGCGCGCGATTGAAGCCACGTGACGATCTGGTGAAGAGCCGCGCGCGGCGGCCTTCGAGCCTCGACGCCGTTGCGACCGGTGCGCTAGCAGCGAACCGGTATGACGGCTGGTCTACGTCCTCGTCGGCGGCGTGACCTTCGGACCGGGCGCATGGCTCGACGTCCGGTTCGACTGCACGGCGGGAACGAACGTGCCGCTCTCCGCGGTCACCTGCACGGTGGTGTCCTCTTCGGACGCGGCCGGCAATCCCGTCTCCGGCACCACCTGCGCGGTCGAGTCGATCAGGTAGCCGACGTGACGCGCGCGGCCCGCTCCGGAGGCGGCACACCGAACGTCCCCGGGTGCAGGCACTGCGCGAGCAGCTCGGCGCTGTCGACGAGACGCGGCCCCGGCCGGCTGAAGTACGCCGATCCGTCGACCGCCCACACCTCGCCGCCGCGCACGGCCGGGAGATCGCTCCAGCCGTCGTAGCCGCGCAGGATCTCCACGTCCGCCAGCGTGCGCGGGATGTCGAAGCCGCAGCACGCGAGCACGATCGCCTCGGGCCGCGCATCGCGGACCGCCGCCCACGGGACCTTGGCGGCGTCCTCCCCGGCGACGCCGATGGGATCCGTGCCGCCCGCGATCTCGACGACCTCGGGCCCCCAATGGCCGGTGCGAAACGGCGGGTCGATCCACTCGAGCAGCACGCAGCGCCGCCGCGGCAGCGATCCGCTCTTGCGCCGCACGGCCGCGAGGCGGCCTTCGAGCGCCGTCACGATGCTCGCTGCACGCTCCGGAACGCCGAGGGCGCCGCCGACGTTGCGGATGTCCTGGAAGACGTCGGCGAGCCGCTGCGGCTCGAGGCTCACGACGCGCGGCGGCCCCGGCAGCGTCGCCGCGAGGGCGACCACGCTCCCGTAGCCGACGGCGCACACGTCGCACAGACGCTGCGTGAGGATGACGTCGGGCGCGATCCGGCGCAGCAGCGCCTCGTCCATCGTGTAGAGCGTGCCGGTCGCTCGCAGCGTCTCGCGCACCCAACGGTCGATCTCGCCGCTCGGCAGCCGGTTGCCGTGGATCTCGCAGCGGGTGATGCGCGGCTTCGCCTGCACTTCGGCCGGCCAGTCGCACTCGTGGCTCACGGCCGCGAGCGCGTCGAGGCAGCCGAGCGCCGCGACGATCTCGGTCGCGGCGGGCAGGAGCGACACCGCGCGCATCGCCGCCGGGTATAGCACGCGGCGACGCTCGTGCTATGCCATCCACGCGATGGCGGCGGGGAAGGCGAGGCTCATCGTGGCGCCCGACGCGGCGACGCGCCTGGACCTCGCGCGCGCCTTCATTGCGGCGCTGGCGGCCGACGCCGAGGCGCTGCTCGTCGCACCGACGTGGGAGGCCTGCGACGATCTCGCCCGCGACGCGTCGATCGCGGCCGGCGCGCGGTTCGGGCTCGTGCGCTCGACGCTCGGCCGTCTCGCGGCAGGCCTCGCGGTGCGCGCCCTCGCGGCACAGGGGCTCGTGCCGCCTCCGCGGCTCTCGATCGCGGCGGTCGTCGCACGCGCGGTGCATCGTCTGGCCGGCGAGAAGCGGCTCGGGCGCTTCGCCGCGGTGGCCGAGCATCCCGGCCTTCCGGGTGCGGTCGAGCGCACGCTCGGCGAGCTGCGACTCGCGGGCGTGGACCCGAGGCGTCTGCGGAACCTCGGCGGCGCCGGCGCCGATCTCGCAACGCTGATGGACGCGGTCGCGGAGGAGCTGGCCGCGGACCGCCTCGCCGATCACGCCGTCGTGCTCGAAACGGCGTGCGCCGTCGCGCGTGAGCGCAAGCCTCCGCCACCCGTCGGCCTCCCGCTGCTGCTGCTCGACGTGCCGATCGGGAGCGCCGCCGAAGAAGCACTCGTCGCGGCGCTGGCCCGGCGCGCGCCGTCGGTGCTCGCGACCGCAGCCGCCGGCGACGCGCGCAGCCGCGCGGCCCTCGAGCGCGCGCTCGAGTGCGATGCGGACGCGCGGACGGGCTCGCCGCAGCGGGGATCGCTCGGACGCCTGCAGCGCCACCTGTTCGAGGAGTCGGCGCCCGAGAAGGAACGGCTCGACGACAGCGTCCGTCTCACGGCATGGCCCGGCGAGGCGCGCGAATGCGTCGAGATCGCGCGCGCGGTGCAGGCCGAGGCGGCGCGTGGCGTGCCGCTCGATCGGATGGCGATCGCGCTCCACGCCGGGGGCGACTACGTCTCGCATCTGGAGGAGGCGTTCGCGCGCGCGGACATTCCCTGCTTTTTCGCGCGGGGAACCCGGCGGCCGCACCCCGCCGGTCGCGCGCTCCTCGCGCTCCTCGCCTGTGCGGCCGAGGACCTCTCGGCGCGGGGCTTCGCCGAGTACCTGTCGCTCGGGCAGGTGCCGGACCAGGGTCGCACCGGCGACGGAGGCTGGGCCGCGCCCGAGAGCGACCTGCTTCCACCGGAGCCCGCGCCGGAGCCGCCCGCCGACGAACCGCCCGCGGTCGACGATCCCGGCGCCGTGCCGGCGATCGCGGGCACGCTCCGTGTGCCGCCGCGGTGGGAGCAGCTCCTGGTCGACGCGGCCGTCATCGGTGGTGTCGATCGTTGGCAACGACGCCTGGACGGCCTCGCGCAGGAGCTCTGCGGCAAGCGCGCTGCGCTGGGCGACCAGGACGATGGGCATACCGCGCGCCTCGAGCGCGACCTGCGCGACCTCGGTGATCTCCGCGGGTTCGCGCTCCCGCTGGTCGCGAAGCTCGCGGCGCTCCCGACGCAGGCCCGCTGGGGCGAGTGGCTCGGCCTGCTGCGGGACCTGGCGGAGACGACGCTCCGCGACCCGGCGTCGGTGCTCGCGACCTTGAACGAGCTGGCGCCCATGTCGCCGGTCGGCCCCGTCGACCTCGACGAGGTGCGGCTCGTGCTGACGCCGCGCCTGCGCGATCTGACGGTACCTCCGCCGCGCCGTCGCTACGGCAAGGTGTTGATCGCGCCGACGGCGGCGATGCGCGGGCTCGTCTTCGATGTCGTGTTCGTGCCGGGCCTCGCCGAGAACCTCTTCCCGGCCAAGATCGTGGAGGATCCGATCCTGCTCGACGCTGCGCGCGAGCGCCTCGACGCCGACGGGCTCGTGAGGCAGGCGGACCGCTCCGCGGCCGAGCGACTCGCGCTCCGGATCGCCGTCGGCGCCGCGCGCGAGCGCGTCTACCTCTCGTATCCGCGCGTCGACGTGGAGCGGGCACGGCCGCGCGTGCCGTCGTTCTACGCGCTCGAGGTGCTGCGCGCGGCCGAGGGCGTCCTGCCCGGCTTCGACGAGCTGGGCGGCCGCGCGCAGGAGGCCGCGCAGGCGCGCCTGGGCTGGCCCGCCCCCGAGCGGCCCACGGATGCGATCGACGAGGCCGAGTACGATCTTGCGCTGCTGGCGCCGCTCCTCGAGGCCGATCCCGAGACGACCGCCGGGACGGCGACCTATCTCGTCGGCGCGAACCCGCATCTCGCCCGCGCGCTCCGCGCCCGCGCGCGTCGATGGCTCCGTCGCTGGACGCCGGCCGACGGGCTCGTCGATCCGGACGATCTCGCACGCGCCGCACTCGCCCGGCATCAGCTGGATGCGCGTGCGTTCTCGCCGACCGCGCTCCAGCACTTCGCTGCCTGCCCGTACCGCTTCTTCCTGCACACGATCCATCGCCTCGAGCCGCGCGAGGAGCCGATCCGAATCGAGGTGATGGATCCGCTCACGCGCGGCGATCTCGTGCACAACGTCCAGTTCCAGGTGCTGACGCGGCTGCGCGACGACGGCCTGCTGCCCCTGCGGCACGATACGCTCGCCCGCGCGTTCGCGATCCTCGACAAGTCCCTCGAGAACGAGGCTGCGCGCCAGGCCGAGAACCTCGCGCCGGCCATCCCGCGCGTGTGGGCCGACGGTGTCGACGCGATCCGCGCCGATCTGCATGAATGGCTCCGGCTTTCCGTCGAGCGCTTCGACGGCTGGGTGCCCGAGCGCTTCGAGCTGTCCTTCGCGCTCGGCGATCGCGATCGCGTGCATCGGGATCCGGCGAGCGTCGACCAGCCGGTGCACGTTGCGGGCGGGCTCCAGCTCCGCGGCGCGATCGATCTCGTCGAGCGCCACCAGGACGGCCGCCTGCGTGTGACCGATCACAAGAGCGGCAAGGCGACCGCACCGTACGACGTCGTGATCGGTGGCGGCGAGGTGCTGCAGCCGGTTCTCTATGCGCTCGCGGCCGAGCAGATCCTCGGCACGCCGGTCACCGAAGGGCGGCTCTACTATTGCACGTCGGTCGGCGAGTACACCGAGCGCACCGTGCCGATCGACAAGGCGAGCCGCGGCGATGCCGAGGAGGTCGCGACGACCGTCGGCGACGCCCTGCGCCACGGCTTCCTGCCCGCGGCGCCGGCAAAGAGGGCATGCACGTGGTGCGACTTCAAGGTCGTGTGCGGCCCCTACGAGGAGGTTCGCGTCCTCCGCAAGCCCGAGGAGAAGCTGGTGCCGCTGCTGAAGCTCCGGAGGCGCAAGTGAGCGTGGAGCGTCCGCTCGCCGACCAGGCCGATCGTGATCGCATCGGCAGCGACCTCGGGACCACGTTCGTCGTCGAGGCCGCTGCGGGCACCGGCAAGACGAGCGCGCTCGTGTCGCGCATGGTGGCCGCCATCGCCGCCGGCACGGCGACCCTCGAGCGGATCGTCGCGGTGACCTTCACGGAGGCGGCGGCCGGCGAGCTGAAGCTCCGGTTGCGTACCGGGATCGAGCACGCACGCCAGAAGGGGGATTGCCCGCCGGAGGACGCAGCGCGACTCACGGCGGCGCTGCCCCAGCTCGAGGCCGCGCGCATCGGCACCATCCACGCGTTCTGCGCGGAGCTGCTGCGCGAGCGACCGATCGAGGCCGGTGTCGATCCGCAGTTTCAGGTGGCGCCGGACGACGTCGCGGGCGTGATCTTCGCGCGCGTCTTCTCGCGCTGGTTCGAGCGCCAGCTCGAGACGCCGGGTCCGGGCGTGCGGCGCGTGCTGCGGCGCCGCAGCCGTACCGACGGGCCGCGCGGCCTGCTGGAGGCCGCCGCCCGCGAGCTGATCGAATGGCGCGACTTCGCGGCGCCGTGGCAGCGCATGTCCTTCGATCGCGACGCCGAGATCGACGGCATCATGGCCGACCTGGCCGCGCTCGGCGCCGAGGCGGCGCCGGTCGAGGAGAAGGCCTTCCTCGAACGGTCCCTGCACGAGATCTCGAGCTTCGTCGATCACGTCGCGCGTCGCGAAGCGCTGCGCGGTCGCGACTACGACAGCCTCGAGTCGGAGCTGATCGACCTGTCGCGGGATCGGCACTGGAAGTGGCGCGGGTGGATCCGCAAGGGCGAAACCGCCAAGGAGAACCGCCGCAACCTGCGCGACGCCGTGAAGGCGCGCCTCGACGCGTTCGTGCGGGCCGCCGGCGCCGACCTGGCGCCGCTGCTGCGCGACGACCTCTTGCCGCTCATCGACGACTACGAGCGCGCGAAGGCGCGTGCCGGCATGCTCGACTTCCTGGACCTGCTGCGCCGCGCGCGCGATCTCGTCCGCGACCGGTCCGACGTGCGCGCCGAGCTGCAGGAGCGCTTCACGCACCTTTTCGTCGACGAGTTCCAGGACACGGACCCGCTCCAGGTGGAGCTGCTGCTGCTCCTCGCCGCCGACGATCCGAAGGAGACGGACCGGCGGCGCGTGCGGCCGGCGCCCGGGAAGCTCTTCCTGGTGGGCGACCCGAAACAGTCGATCTACCGCTTCCGGCGCGCCGACGTCGCCGTCTACGAGGCGGTGAAGCGGCAGCTCGTCGGCGCCGGCGCCGAGGTATTGCACCTCCGCGTGAGCTTCCGCGCCGTTCCGGAGCTGCAGGAGGTCGTGAACGCGGCGTTCGCCCCCTGCATGGACGGTACGAAGGACGGCCAGGCGTCGTACGTGCCGCTCGCGCCCTATCGCACCGGCACGGTCACGCAGCCGGCGCTGGTCGCCCTGCCGGTGCCGCAGCCGTACGGCGACTACGGCAAGGTGGTGGGCTGGAAGATCGAGGACTCGCTGCCGAACGCCATCGCAGCGTTCGTCGCCTGGCTCATCCGAGAGAGCGGGTGGACCGTCACCGAACGGGAGCGGCCACGCGAGCGCGTGCCGATCGCCGCGCGACACGTCTGCATCCTCTTCCGCCGCATGCGCTCGTGGGGCGATGACGTGACGCGCCCCTACGTCCGTGCGCTGGAAGGGCGCCAGCTCCGCCACGTGCTGGTCGGCGGCAGCTCGTTCCACCAGCGTGAAGAGGTGGCCGCGCTTCGCGCCGCCCTCGGTGCCATCGAGCGTCCCGACGACGAGCTGGCGCTGTTCGCGACGCTGCGCGGCCCGTTCTTCGCGCTCGGTGACGGCACGCTCCTCGCCTATCGCGAGCGCATGCGCTCGCTCCATCCGTTCCGGCGCGTTCCCGACGATCTCCCGGCCGAGCTGCGCGAGGTGATCCAGGCGCTCGCCATCCTCCGCGAGCTGCACGTGCGACGAAACCGCCGTCCCTTCGCCGAGACGATCGCGCGCCTGCTCGCCGCGACCCGCGCCCAGGCCGCCCTCGCCATCTGGCCGACGGGCGAGCAGGCGCTCGCGAACGTGACGCGTCTCATGGATCTCGCCCGCCGCGCCGAGCGCCGCGGCGTCACGTCGTTCCGCGCCTTCGTCGAGTCGCTCGAGCAGGACGCCGCCCGCGGCGACGCGGGCGAGGCGCCCATCATCGAGGACGGCACGGACGGCGTCCGCATCATGACGGTGCATCGCGCGAAGGGGCTCGAGTTCCCGGTCGTGATCCTCGCCGACCTGACCGCGAAGGCGACGCCCGACGAGCCGACCCGCTACGTCGATCCGGCACGCGGGCTGGCGGCCTTGCGGCTCGCGGGCGCCGCGCCGCCCGACCTCGTCGACAACGCCGCCGAGGAGCGCGCGCGCGATGAGGAGGAGGCGGTGCGGCTCCTCTACGTCGCCGCGACGCGGGCGCGCGATCTCCTCGTGGTGCCCGCCGTCGGCGACGAGCCCTTCGAGGGCTGGCTCTCGCCCCTCGATCGCGCGATCTACCCGGACCCGGATCGGTCGCGCGTGCCCGAGACCGCGACGCCGCCGGGATGTCCCAAGCTCACGGGTGATTGCGTGCACCCCAGACACGAGAAGGCGTCACGACCGTCGGCGTCGGTGGCGCCGGGGCTCCATCGCGCGCAAGCGGGATCACACGGCGTCGTGTGGTGGGCGCCTGCGGAGCTCAAGCTCGACGTCGAGGAGAACGTGGGGCTCCGGCAGCAGAAGCTCCTCGCCGCGGACGAGGACGGCGTGCGCTCGGAACGCGGCGTGCGCGCGCACGAGGCGTGGCAGGCCGAGCGGTCGCGCGTACGTGAAACGGGGGCGACGCCGTCGATCCGGGTCGTGACGGCGACCGAGCTCGCGGCGACCGGCGTGGATGAGGGCGAGGTGGCCGTCGAGTCGGTCGGTGCCGCGGGCGCGCGACCGCACGGGAGGCGGTTCGGGACGCTCGTGCACGCGGTGCTGGCCGCCGTCGATCTCGGGTCGTCGCGCGCGGAGGTGACGGCCCTCGCGGGAATCGAGGGACGGCTGCTCGGCGCGCCGCCGGACGAAGTCGACGCTGCTGCCGCCGCGGTGACCGCCGCGCTCGCGCACCCGCTCCTGCGTCGCGCGGCCGGTGCACGCCGCCTGCGACGCGAGACGCCGCTCGCGATGGTGCTCGACGACGGCACGCTGGTCGAAGGCGTCGTCGACGCGGCGTTCGAAGAGGACGGCGGGTGGACGGTGGTCGACTTCAAGACCGACGTCGAGGTCGAAGGACGGCTCGACGAATACCGCCGGCAGGTCGCCCTGTACGCGCGCGCGATCGAGAAGGCGACGGGCCGGCGGGCGAGCGCGGTGCTGCTGCGGGTGTGAGAGGACGATGCGGCTCGCGGTCCTCGCGTCGCACGAAGGGACGACGCTCCAGGCGGTGCTGGACGCGGTGGCCGAGGCCCGCATCGCAGGGTGCGTGGCGGCCGTGATCAGCAACAACCGCGAGTCCGCTGCGCTGAGGCGAGCCCACGCGGCCGGCGTTCCGGCACTGCACCTCTCCTCGGTGACGCATCCGGACGCCGAGGAGCTCGACCGAGCGATCCTGACGGCGCTGGCGGACGCTCGCGCCGATCTCGTACTCCTCGCGGGCTACATGAAGAAGCTCGGGCCCGCGGTCCTACGGGAATACGGCGGCCGGATCGTGAACACGCATCCGGCCCTCCTGCCAAAGTTCGGCGGCAAGGGCATGTACGGCGACCGTGTCCACGAGGCCGTCCTGGCCTCGGGTGACGCCGAGACCGGAGTCTCGATCCATCTCGTCGACGCCGACTACGACACCGGTCCGGTCCTGGCGCAATGCCGTGTACCGGTGTTGCCCGGCGACTCCGTCGCGGATCTCTCGACGCGGGTGCGGGCACGGGAGAAGGAATTCGTCGTCGAGGTGCTCGAGCGGATCGTGGAGGGCGATCTGAAGCTCGGGTAGCAGCCCTAGACGATCACCGCCCGGGAACCCGAAGGATAGGCGCGGCCTCGGCTCCGGTTCACGCGGCGAAGATGTCTTCCATCCGCTGGGCGAGGCGAGCCCGGGCGCGAGCTACATCACCGGCGCGGGTCTGCACATCGACGGTGGGTACGGCGCGTAGCTCGTCACTCCGGCCACCTCCCGTTACACTCGTCGTCGATGCTGCGGGACGACGAAATCCCGGCGCCCGTCCCACCGGCCGCCGCCGTGAAAGCGCTCCTCGTCGCCGGCCTGGGCGCCTTCGTCGTCTCTTTGTTCCTGCCGGTCGTGACCGTCAGTTGGGGCGGAACCCCCGAGGTCGGATACGGGGTGGGATGCTTCGTCATGAGCGTGATCGCCATCCCCGCCATGGTCCTGGCGACGCTCGTTCCCGGTCTCGAGCCCTCGTGGTCCTACAACATGCTCGTGCGGCTCGGGCCGTTGCTGGGGGTCTGCCCGGGTCTCTCAGCGATCCTCGGAATCCTCTCACCGCTGATGTGCCGCTTCCCGCGACATCGATCGGTCCGCATCCTCAACCGGCTGCACTGCGTGCTCGCGGCCGGCCTGCTGGCGCCGATCGCATTCGCACGCGGGCTGAGTCTCCACGTCGGCTACGTCGTGTGGGCCGTCGCGATGGTGCTCCTCGCCGCCGCCGTGTTCCTCGCGCGGCTCTGGGCGCCGGCGGCGGATGGGCCCAACCCCGAGATCCCGTTTCCCTCGGGGTCGTTCTTCTCGACGGGTCGCTGATCGCTACTGGCTCGCCTTCCGGCTCTGCTCCGCTTCCAGGAGCTTCTTCTCGTCTTCCGGCGTGAGCTTCGGCCGGTCGATCGACAGTGTGATCTTGTCGATCTTCCCCGTGAAGGCGAACGGGACCTGGTAGTCCTGGTCGTCGACCGGCGTGCCGGTGTCCGAGCCCACGTCCAGGTTCTCGTCCCAGGCCAGGATGAACGGGATGGTGCGCTCCATCTTCTGCTCGGCGACCGCCTTGCCGTCGACCTTGAGGGTACCCGTGCCGCCGCGCCCGATGCCGCTCATGTCGTTGAACGCGAGCGTGCCCATGCCCAGGCCGTCGTACTTGAAGTCGAACTCCAGCGTGTGCTTGCCGGGTGGCAGCACGTCCGGCCCCTGCCACTTGATTCGCTTCAGGTCGACCATGTTCCACGTGAATACCGGCTTGCCCTTGAGCACATAGAAGCCGTAGCCGGCGAAGCGGCCGCCCTGGGTGATCAGCATGCCCTCGCCGCCGCTCTGCGGAATCTCCACTTCGGCCTTGAAGTCGTAGGAGCTGTTGAGGATCGAGGGTGCGTCGCCGTTCGGCGTGCCGGTCAGCGGCGCGGTCCAGGTGAACACGTTGCGCCCTGCCGTGATGCTCGGGCGCGGTGTGATGAGGCGGGTCACCACCGTCGCATCGAGCGGCTCCACCTGGTACTTCGCCGCCTCCTTCCAGAAGAGCTCTTCCAGCTCCTTCACCTTGGCCGGGTTCTTCGCCGCCAGATCCTCCGACTGCGTCCAGTCGCTGCGCAGGTCGTAGAGCTCCCACGGGTAGGTCGCCGGATCCGCGCCGACGCCACCCATGACGTCCCAAGGCGGTCGCATGACCTTGGTGCTCGCGATCCAGCCGTCGTGGTAGATCGCGTGGTCTCCCATCATCTCGAAGTACTGGGTCTTGTGGGTCGACGGCGCGTCCGCGTTCTTCTTGTCGAAGGTGTACATCATGCTGACGCCTTCGATCGGCCTCTGCTGGATGCCGTCGACCACCTTCGGAGCCTTGACCCGCGTCGCCTCCAAGATGGTGGGCACGATGTCGATGACGTGGTGGAACTGGTGGCGGATCCCGCCCTTGTCCGTGATCGCCTTCGGCCACGAGATCGCCATGCCCTGCTTGATGCCGCCGAAGTGCGACGCCACCTGCTTGGTCCACGAGAACGGCGTGTCGAAGGCCCATGCCCAGCCCACCGCCATGTGGGGATACGTCTGGTCGGACCCCCAGACGTCGTAGAAGTACTTCAACTGATCGGCGACCGGCACCTGCACGCCGTTGAACATGGCGACTTCGTTCGGCGTGCCGATCGGCTGGCCTTCCGCGCTCGTGCCGTTGTCGCCGTTGATGTAGATGATGAGCGTGTTGTCGAGCTTGCCCATGTCCTCGACGGCCTGGATCACGCGGCCGATCTCGTGGTCGGTGTAGGCGACGTACGCGGCGAAGACGTCCACCTG